>DASPJU010000617.1:0-8814 GCA_035628475.1 Salinarimonas sp.
TGCACAACCTGAAGCACAACAAGATCCTGCACGAGAAGAACGTCATCCTCACGGTCAAGAGCGCCGACGAGCCGCGCATCCGCGACGAGGACCGGGTCAAGGTCGAGCATCTGGGCGACAGCTTCTGGCGGGTGGTGATGACCTACGGCTACATGGAGACGCCCAACGTCCCGCGCGGCCTCGCCATCCTGCGTAAGCTGGGCTTCAAGTTCGACATCATGGCGACCTCGTTCTTCCTGTCGCGCCGCTCCATCCGCCCCGCCGCGCAATCCGGCATGCCGATCTGGCAGGACCGCCTCTTCATCATGCTGGCCAAGAACGCGAGCGACGCCACCGACTTCTTCCAGATCCCGACCGGCCGGGTCGTGGAGGTCGGCACGCAGGTCACGGTCTGACGGCGCCGTGGGGGGCCTCATCGCGCTCGTCGACGTGGCGGCCATCGCGACATCGCTCGCGGCCGCCTGGCTCTGGTTCCAGGCGAGCCGCCGCACCGTCCGCCGCGTGAGCTACCGCGAGGAGCTCGACGCGGCCGACCTCAACCGCCTCGTCACCGCGCTCAACCGCACGAACCTCCTCAACGGCCGCGCCGCCGCCGCCTCGGGACTCGCCGCGCTCCTCGTCGCGGCGCGCTTCTGCCTCGACCTCGCCCAGCGCTAGGCCGGTCCCGACGCGGCGCCCGGCGCATGGGCCTATCAGGGCAGGCTATGCGAAACATGCGGCGCGGCGGGCGGGATTAAGCGCCGCTTCAAACTTCCCGCCCAAGGTTCCCCCGTCGTCGGGGGCGGTCCCCGGGACGGGGGGAGCGCCGTGACGGGATCCAAGCAAGCCAAGACCATGCGGGCCTCGCTCGCCGCTCGGATCGTGGGCACGGCCGTCGCGGTGACGGCCCTGTCCCTCGCCGTGGTGGTCGCCCTCGCCTCGTACTACAACGCGAGCCGCACGCAGAGCGACTTCCGGGACAAGACGTCGGCCCTCGCGGGCATGATCGCCAACGCGGCCCCGACGCTGGCGGCCTCCAACGACTCCACCACCCTGTCCTTCCTGCTCGGCTCGCTCAAGCGCGACGCCGACTTCATGGCCGCGTTCGTAGGCGACGATCTCGGCGTGGCGATCGCCACCGCCGGACGCAATCCGGAGGCGGAAGCCGCGCTCGGGCCGCAGACGCTGGCGACCATGCTGGGCGCGGATCCCTGGGGCGTCGTCGAGACGGCCGACGTCATCGAGCGGGTGATCGGCGACACCCTGCTCAAGGTGCATGCGCTGCGCATCGCCGGCCAGGGCGGGCGCGGCAAGCTCGTGGGCTATGTGGCGGTGCAGTTCGACCGCAGCCGGCTCGCGGGCCGGGCCTGGGCCGAGACGGCCGCGACGGCGGGCGCGGGTCTCGCCGTCGTCGTTCTCGTGGCGGTGCTGCTGGGCCTCGCCCTGCGCCGGATCATCGCGCCGGTGCGCCCGCTCGCCGACACGGTGGTGGCGCTCGCCGGCGGGCGGCTCGACGTGAGCGTGCCGGCCCTCCACCGGCGCGACGAGATCGGCGCCATCGCCCGCGCCCTCGACGTGTTCCGGGCGCGGCTCGCCGAGAATGCCGCCATGGCCGAGGAGCGGGAGGCGAGCCGGCGAGCCGAGGGCCGCCGCGCCGCCGCGGTGGACGAGGCCGCGCGGGGCCTCGAGGGCGAGCTCGGGCGCGCCTTCGCGGGCCTTGCGGACAATTCGCGTCGCCTCGTCGCGACGGCGGACGCGATGCTCGGCACGGCCCGCGCCACCACGGCCCGGGCCGAGGAGGTGGGCGGCGCCGTCGAGCGCACCACCCGGGGCGCCGAGGCGGTGGCGAGCGCCACCGAGGAGATGTCGGCCTCCATCGCCGAGATCGGCGGGCGCGTCGCGACGGGCGCGGCGACCGCCAAGAGCGCCGTGGAGGAGGCACGGCGGACCGCCGCGATCGTCCAGGGACTCACCGATGCCTCGACCCGGATCGGCGACGTGGTGGGGCTGATCCGCTCCATCGCGGACCAGACGAACCTGCTCGCGCTGAACGCCACCATCGAGGCCGCCCGCGCCGGCGAGGCGGGCCGGGGCTTCGCGGTCGTGGCCTCCGAGGTCAAGACGCTCGCGGGCCAGACCGCCAAGGCCACCGAGGAGATCGCGGCGCAGGTCGCGGCCATGCAGGACGCGACCCACGGCGCGGTCGGCGCCATCGACACCATCGCCCGCCTCGTCACGGATCTCGACGGCGTCACGGTCTCGATCGCCGCCGCCATGACCCAGCAGGGCGGCGCGACCCGGGAGATCGCCCGCAGCTGCGAGGTCTCGGCCCGCTCGGCGGGCGAGGTCCGCGCCGGCGTCGAGAGCTTCCACGCCGCCGCGGCCGATACCGAGCGCGCCGCCAACGAGGTCGGCGACACGGCGGGCGCCCTGATCCGCGACGGCGACGGCCTGCGCCGGATCGTGGAGCGTTTCCTCGGCGAGGTGCGGGCGGCCTGATGCCGCCCCGCGGGGCCTTGAGCGGAGGGCGTCGGGGGCCCCATAAGGGGGCTCCCGCTCGAGAGCCCGCCATGACCGCCTGCGATCTCGTCATCATCGGTGCCGGCCATAACGGCCTCGTCTGCGCCGCCTATTGCGCGGCCGCCGGCCTTTCCGTGCGGGTCGTCGAGCGCCGCCCCGTCGTGGGCGGCGCCGCCGTGACGGAGGAGTTCCATCCGGGCTTTCGCAACTCCACCGCCTCCTACACGGTGAGCCTGCTCAACCCGAAAGTCGTGCGCGACCTCGACCTCCACGGCCACGGCCTGCGGATCGTCGAGCGCCGCGCCATGAACTTCCTGCCCACCCTGGAGGGCCGGCACCTCGTCACCGGCGAGGGCCGCACCCGCGCCGCCATCGCGGCCCTGAACCCCCGCGACGGCGAGCGCTACGACGCCTACGGCGCCGAGATCGAGGCGGTGGCGGACGTGCTGCGCGACCTCGTCCTGAGGGCCCCGCCCAACCTCGTCGAGGGCCTGTCCTTCCGGGCGCTGGGCGAGCTCGGCCGCCTGGCGGCGCTCGGCAACGGCCTGCGGGGCCTGCCGCTGGAGCGCTCCCGCGCGCTGCTCGACCTGTTCACCAAGTCCGCGGCCGACTATCTCGACGGCTGGTTCGAGGACGACCTCGTCAAGGCCCTGTTCGGCTTCGACGCGGTGGTGGGCAACTACGCGAGCCCCTACGCGCCCGGCACGGCCTATGTGCTCCTCCACCACGCCTTCGGCGAGGTGAACGGCAAGAAGGGCGTCTGGGGCCACGCCGTCGGCGGCATGGGGGCGATCACGGCCGCGATGGCGGGCGCGGCGCGGGCCCGCGGCGCCAAGATCGAGACGGACGCGCCGGTGCGCGAGGTGATCGTCGAGGGCGGCCGCGCGGCGGGCGTGGTGCTGGAGGACGGGCGGGCGATCCGCGCCCGGGCGGTCGCGGCCAACGCCAACCTGAAGCTCCTCTATACGAGCCTTGTGCCGGAGGGCGCGCTGCCCCCCGACTTCCTGGCGCGGATGCGGCGCTTCCGCTGCGGCTCGGGGACGTTGCGCATGAACGTGGCGCTGAGCGAGCTGCCGAGCTTCTCCTGCCTGGCCGGCGGGGGCGACCATCTCACGGCGGGCATCATCATCGCCCCGAGCCTCGCCTATATGGACCGGGCCCATCTCGACGCCAGGGCCCTGGGCTGGAGCCGCGATCCCATCGTCGAGATGCTGATCCCCTCGACCCTGGACGACAGCCTCGCGCCCCCGGGCCGCCACGTCGCGAGCCTGTTCTGCCAGCACGTGGCGCCGCAGCTCCCCGACGGCACGTCGTGGGACGACCACCGCGAGACGGTGGCCGACCTGATGATCGACACGGTCGACCGCT
Organism: Salinarimonas sp.; assembly: GCA_035628475.1. Taxonomy (GTDB): domain Bacteria; phylum Pseudomonadota; class Alphaproteobacteria; order Rhizobiales; family Beijerinckiaceae; genus Salinarimonas_A. The sequence continues at coordinate 3,868 of DASPJU010000617.1, forward strand.
ACGCACCGGGCTTCAAGGCGAGCGTGATCGCCCGCCAGGTGCTCACGCCCCTCGACCTCGAGCGGGTCTTCGGGCTCGTGGGAGGCGACATCTTCCACGGCGCGCTCTCCCTCGACCAGCTCTTCTCGGCCCGCCCCATGCTGGGCCACGCCGATTATCGCGGGCCCATCCCCGGCCTCTACCATTGCGGCGCCGGCGCCCATCCGGGAGGGGGCGTGACGGGCGCCCCGGGCCACAACGCGGCGCGGGCGATCATCGCGGATCGGGGGCGGCACTAGAAGATGTCGCGGAGACGTGGCTTTCGGTTCTCCGCAAGGACAGACGCCCCATCAGGAACCTAGAGGCTGTCAGGCGGCTCCAGAACCGTCTGGCGGACCCTGGTCGTCGGACGGGGGATCAGGCGAGAATGGCCCCGTCGATCGAGCGGGGTCCTGGCGCCCGGCGCGGCGCGCGCTATGGTGCCGGCCAGCCACAGGACCCGACCCGATGCCCCTCGACCAGCTCCCCCTTCCCGATCTCGAGGCCCTCGCGGCGCGCCTGCGCGCCGAGCACGCGGAGATGGGATCCCGGGGGCTGGGGCTCGACATGACCCGCGGCAAGCCCTCGAGCGCGCAGCTCGACCTCGCCACCCCCATGCTCGCGATCCTCGGCAACGCGGATGCCCGCACCGCCGCCGGCGAGGACGCGCGCAACTACGGCGGCATCCAGGGCTTGCCCGAGATGCGCGCGCTCGTGTCGGGGATGATGGGCGCGCCGGCGGACCAGGTCGCGGTGGGCGAGAACTCGAGCCTCGCCCTCATGCACGATTGCCTTGCCTGGGCGCTCCTCAAGGGCGTGCCGGGCTCCCCTCGGCCCTGGGTCCGGGAGGAGGCGCCGGCCTTCATCTGCCCCGTGCCGGGCTACGACCGCCACTTCGCCCTGTGCGAGGAATACGGCATCCGCATGCTGCCCGTGCGCCTCACGGGCGAGGGGCCCGACATGGACGAGGTCGAGCGTCTCGCCCGCGATCCCGCCGTCAAGGGCATGTGGTGCGTGCCGAAATACTCCAACCCGACGGGAGACGTGTACTCCCCCGCCACGGTGGAGCGGCTCGCCGCCATGGCGACCGGCGCGCCGGACTTCCGCCTGTTCTGGGACAACGCCTACGCGGTCCATCACCTGACCGACGAGCGGACCGAGATCGCCAACGTCCTGGAGGCCTGCGCGGCCGCCGGGAACCCCGACCGGGCCTTCGTCTTCGCCTCGACCTCGAAGATCACGCTGGCGGGCGCCGGCGTGTCGCTGTTCGCGTCCTCGCCCGAGAACGTCCGCTGGTACCTCGCCCGGGCGGGCAAGCGCACCATCGGCCCCGACAAGCTCAACCAGCTGCGCCACGTCGCCTTCCTGCGCGATGCGGAGGGCGTGGAGCGTCACATGGACGGGCACCGGGCGATCCTGGCGCCGAAATTCGCCGCCGTCGAGGCGGCTCTGCAGGAGCGGCTCGGCGATTGGGGCGTCGCCCGCTGGACGCAGCCCAGGGGCGGCTATTTCGTGAGCGTGGACGTCCGCCCCGGCACCGCGCGGCGCGTCGTGGAGCTTGCCCGCGCCATCGGCATCGCGCTCACGCCCGCCGGCTCCACCTGGCCGCACGGGCACGATCCGGACGACGCCAACCTGCGCCTCGCCCCGAGCTTCCCGCCGCTCGACGAGGTGCGCGCCGCATCGCGGGGCATCGCCTTGTGCATCCTGCTGGCGGCCGTGGAGGCGGAGCTGGCGGGGCGCGTGTAGGGGATGTCGCGGGGACGTGGCGTCCGCTCCTCCACAAGGGCAGACGACCACCAACGACCTAGGGCCGGTCAGGCAGTTCCAGGACCGTCCGACGAACCCTGGCGCGGCGCCCGGAACGCGGCCGCGAGCGTCCTGAGACCGGGGCCGGCCCCCGGATCGGCGATCCGGGAATGCAGGACCACCTCGCGGCTCGGCAGCGGGGGCAGGCCGCGCAGGGACCCGAGATCGACCGTGCCCGCCGGGGCCGCGCGGCGCAGCAGGGCCGCGACGCCGAGACCCGCGGCCGCCGCCGCGCCCGTCGTGGCCGCGCCCGCGCCGACGATCGCCTCGCGCCAGGGCACGCCCGCCGTGTCGAGGGCGTCCAGGGCGACCTTGCGCATCGCGCAGGGCGGCGGCTGCACGGCGAGCGGCACGGGCGCCCCCGCCCGCCAGGCGAGGCCTGGCGCGCCCATCCAGGCCATGGGCTCGACCCCCAGCGTCTCCCCCTCCCGGCGGCTCTCGGGATGGCGCAGCACGATCACGGCGTCGAGGAGGCCGGCGTCGTAGAGGTCGAGGAGCGCCCGCGTCGCCTCGATCCGCAAGTCCACCACGAGGCTCGGATCGACGCTGGCCAGGCCCTTGAGCAGCCCCGCGAGCTCCGGCCCGACGAGATGATGGCTCACCCCGACCGCGAGCCGCCGGCGCTTGACCGCGAGCGCCGTCGCGGCGTCCCGATGCGCCGCGACGAGGGCCTGGGCCGGCCCGAGAAAGGTCTCCCCCGCAGCCGAGAGCCGCACCGCGCGGGGCGTGCGCTCGACCAGCTGCTCGCCGAGCGCCTCCTCCAGCCGCTTCAGGCGCAGGCTCACCGTCGATTGGGTGCTGTTGAGCGCGCGGGCGGCCTTCGTGAAGCTCCCCAGCTCCGCCACGAGCACGAAGGCCTGGACCGCGAGCGGGTCGAGCATGGGGTCCATCCATTGCGAACCGCGATCACTGATATCGGCGGCCATTGCGTATCGCAATCGCCGGCCGGGCCTATCCTCGCCCCATCGAGGAGAGCCCATGACCGCCGCGTGCCCCATCCCGTCCCCCGAACCCAACACGACCGCGCCGGGGGAGAGGCACCTCTGGCTCGTCCTGTCGGTCGCGGTGTCGACCCAGGCGGCGGGGTCGCTCGTGTCGCAGGGGGTCTATACCCTCGTGCCGTTCTGGCGCGAGGCCTTCGCCCTGACCCATGGCCAGGCGGCGCTCGCGGTCACGGTGATGAATGCCGGCCAGATCCTCTCCATGTTCGCGCTGGGCCGGGCGATCGACCGCCATGGCGAGCGGTCCGTCGTGGGGCTCGCCATGCTCGCCATGGGCGGGTGCGCCTTCGGAGCCGCCCTGGCGCCGGGCTTTCCGGCGCTGCTGGCCTGGCTCGCCGCGCTCGGCATGGTCTACGCGTCGGTGCAGCCCGGGGGGACGCGCGCCATCATGCGCTGGTTCCCGCCCGAGAAGCGCGGCCTCGCCACGGGTTTTCGGCAGGCGGCGGTGCCGCTCGGCACGGCGCTCGCGGCGTTGCTCCTGCCATGGCTCGCGGCGCGCCACGGCTGGCCGGCGGCGCTATGGGCGCAAGGGGCGATCGGGATCGCGGGCGCGGCGGGGTTCTACGGACTCTACCGCGACGGCCGCGAGCGCGGCGCCGCCCCGCCCGCGGCGGCGATCCCGGTGCGGGCGCTCGCCTGCGGGCTGCTCGCCACCCCCGGCTTCCCGGCCCTGCTCGCTGCCGGCGTCGCGATGTCGGCCTTCCAGTTCACCTTCACGGCCCATGCCCTGTCGTTCCTGGACAGCCAGTTCGGCCTGGGGCTCGTGGCGGCGGCCTGGCTGTTCTCGATCGTGCAAATCGTGGGCATCCCCGGGCGCGTGATCCTGCCCTGGCTCTCCGATCGGCTCCTGCCCGGGCGGCGCCTGCGCTTGCTGGCCTGGGTGATGCTCGCCTCGGCCGCGGCGACGGGGCTCCTCGCGGCCCTGCCGGCCGGCGCGCCGATGCCGGTCCTGCTCGTCGCGCTGGCCGGGCTCGGCCTGTTCGGGATCGGCTGGTTCCCGCTCTATGTGCTGCAGATGGCCGAGATGGCGCCGCCCTCCGCCATCGCCGCGACGGTGAGCGCGGGCACGACGCTGTGCATGCTGGCCATGGCGCTCGCGCCGCCCCTGTTCGGCGTCGCGGTCGACGTCCTGGGCTACGGCGCGGCCTGGACGCTGCTCGCCGCCCCGATCGTGCTCGCCGCGGCCGGTCTCCTCCGGCAGCGGCATGGGGCGGCCCCGGCCTGAGCGGGGCGCCGCCTCACACGTCGAGATTCGCGACGCTGAGCGCGTTCTCCTGGATGAACTCGCGCCGGGGCTCCACCACGTCGCCCATGAGCTTGACGAAGAGGTCGTCGGCGTCGGTGGAGTCCTTCACCTTCACCTGGAGGAGCGAGCGGGCCTCCCGGTCCAGCGTCGTCTCCCAGAGCTGGTCGGGGTTCATCTCGCCCAGGCCCTTGTAGCGCTGGAGGGTGAGACCCTTGCGCCCCACCGCCATCACGGCGTCGAACAGGGCCACGGGGCCGTGGATCGCGGCCTCGTCGCCCTTGCGGGCGAAGGCGGCGGGCTTGCCGTAGACGTCCTGCAGCGAGCCCGCGAGCTCGTCGAGGCGGCGCGCCTCCTGGCTCGCGAGCAGGGCGGCGTCGAGGATCGCGGCCTGGCGCACGCCGCGCAGGGTCCGCACGAAGACGAAGCCGCCCTCGCGCACCTCGCCGCTCCAGCCGCGCTCGGTCTCCTCGGCCACGGCGTCGAGGCGGCGGGCCACGTAGTCGGCCGCGTCCTGCCCCCGCTCGGGGTCCGCCACGAGGTCGGGGCGCAGCACGCCGGCGATCGCCGCCTGCTCGACGACCGCGCGGTCGTAGCGGCTGTGCAGCCCCTGGAGCACGCCGCGCACCGAGCGGGCTTCCTCGACCAGCTTCTTCAGCTGCTCGCCCCCGAACTCGGTGCCGGTGGCGAGGCGCAGCACGGCGGCCTCGGTGCCGGTCTCGATGAGGAAGTCCTCCAGCGCCCGCTCGTTCTTCACGTACATCGAGGTCTTGCCGCGGATCACCTTGTAGAGCGGCGGCTGGGCGATGAAGAGATGGTCGCGCTCGATGATCTCCGGCATCTGCCGGAAGAAGAAGGTCAGCAGCAGGGTGCGGA
>DASPJU010000618.1:0-3768 GCA_035628475.1 Salinarimonas sp.
CCCAAGGGAGGACGACATGAGGTGGATCACCGTCGCGGCCGGCGCGCTCGCGGCCCACGCCCTCGCCGGCGCGCCCGCCCGGGCGCAGGGCACGCTCAACCTTTACTGCTCGGTGCAGGTCGAGTGGTGCCAGGCCGCCGCGACCGCCTTCGAGAAGGCGTCCGGCACCAGGGTCAACATGACCCAGAAGGGCTCGGGCGAGACCCTTGCCCAGATCCGCGCCGAGGCGCAGAACCCCCGCGGCGACGTGTGGTTCGGCGGCACGGGAGATCCCCACCTCATCATGGCCGACGAGGGCCTGAGCGAGTCCTATGCCTCGCCGCGCCTGCCCGAGCTCCACGACTGGGCGGCGAAGCAGCACCGGATCTCCAAGGGCCGCACGATCGGCGTCTATTCGGGCGCCGTCGGCTTCGGCTTCAACAAGGAGCTCCTCGCCAAGAAGAAGCTCGCCGAGCCCGCCTGCTGGGCCGATCTCGTGAAGCCCGAGTACAAGGGCGAGATCCAGGTCGCCAACCCGAACTCGTCCGGCACCGCCTACGTGATCATCGCCACCCTCGTCCAGCTCATGGGCGAGGAGGGAGCCTTCGACTACCTGAAGAAGCTCCACCCCAACGTGAACGCCTATGCCCGCACGGGCACGGGCCCGATCAAGGCCGTGGCGCGCGGCGAGACCGGGGTGTCGCTGTCCTTCGTCCACGACGCCGCCACCGAGACCAATGCGGGCTTCCCCGTGGGCTACGCCACCCCCTGCGAGGGCACCGGCTACGAGATCGGCTCGGTGTCGATCATCAAGGGCGCGCGCAACATGGCCAATGCCCGCCGCTTCGTCGACTGGGCGCTGAGCCCCGACGCCCAGCGCATCGGCTTCGACGTCGCCAAGCAGCTGCAGATGCCCGCCAACAAGGCCGCGCCGCTGCCGCCCGGCGCGCCGGACCTGACGACGATGAAGCTCGTGGACTACGACTTCGTCAAATATGGGCAGCCCGCCGAGCGCAAGCGCCTCCTCGACCGCTGGGACCGCGAGGTCGGCAGCCTGCCGCGCTGACCCGCCATGTCCCATCGCAGCCCCGCCCCCGCCTGGTGGCTCCTCGCCGCCCTCGGCCTGGTCCTGCTGCCCTGGCACCTGCAGGGGGACGGGCTCGGCTGGGCCGCGTGGCGCGCGGTGGGCGCCGACGACGCGGAGGCGGCCTCCGCCCTGGCGCAGGCGGTGGTCCATGGACGGGTCTGGTTCTGGCCCGCGTTCGCGGCCCTGGCGCTCGCCGCCGCGCCCGCCTTCCTCGGCCTGGAGCGGGCCCGGCGCGGGCGGCTGCTGGTCCTGTCCGGGGGGCTCGGCCTCGCGGCGGTCGCGGCGCAGGCCTGGCTGATCGGCCTGCGAGGATGGGCCTATCCCGCCCTCGACGCGCTCTTCGGCGAACTCTCCGACCGCCAGTTCGGCATCGGGCTCGGCGGCGCGCTGGCGAGCCTCGGCTTCCTGCTGATGCTCACCGAGGGCCTCGCGCTCATGGGCCGCTTCGGCGGCGACCGCTTCGTCTCCGGCGCGGTGGGGATCATCGCGGCCTGCATCGTGCTCTTCACCCTCTGGCCGGTCCTGGGGATGCTGAGCCGGGCCTTCGAGGCGCCCGCCGGCACCGCGCTGTCGGTGGCGTTCCGGGACCGCTTTGCAGGCTCGAAGATCTGGAGCCTCGCCTGCCTCGCGGGCGGGGGCTCGTGCGGCGTCGCCTGGAACACGCTGGCGCTCGCCACCGCGACCGCCACCTCCTGCACGGCGCTCGGCCTCGCCTTCGCGCTCATCGTCACCCGCACGGGCTTCCCCCACAAGCGGGCCCTGCGCCTGCTCACCGTGCTGCCCATCATCACGCCGCCCTTCGTGCTGGGGCTGGGTCTCATTCTCATCTTCGGGCGCTCGGGGCTCGTGAACCAGGCGGCCGAGGCCCTGTTCGGCATCAATCTCGGGCGCTGGATCTACGGCTTCGACGGGGTCTGGCTCGCCCAGACCTTCAGCTTCACGCCCACCGCCTTCCTGGTTCTGATCGGCGTCGTCGAGGGCATCTCGCCCACCATGGAGGAGGCCTCGCAAACCCTGCGGGCCTCGCGGATGCGCACCTTCCGCACCGTGACGCTGCCCCTGATGCGCCCGGGGCTCGCCAATGCTTTCCTGGTCTGCTTCATCGAGAGCCTCGCCGACTTCGGCAACCCGGTCGTGCTCGGGGGCTCCTTCGGCGTGCTCTCGACCGAGATCTTCTTCGCGGTGGTGGGGGCGCAGGCCGAGTTCGGGCGGGCCGCGACGCTGGCGCTGATCCTCCTCGCCTTCGCGCTCGGCGCCTTCTTCCTCCAGCGCCGGATCGTGGGGCGCGGCTCCTACGTCTCCATGTCCGGGAAGGGCGACGCGGGCCTGCCCCAGCCCCTGCCGGACGGCGTGCGCCGGGCCGCGATCCTCGTCGCGGTGCCCTGGGCCGCGCTCACCGTCACGGTCTACGCGCTGGCGCTCGCGGGCGGCTTCGTGCGGGTGTGGGGCCGGGACTGGACCCCGACGCTCTCCCATTTCGGCCGCGCCTTCGCGGTCGAGGGGGGACCGCAGGGGATCGTCTGGACGGGGAGCGCCTGGAGTTCGCTCTTCACGACGATGCAGCTCGCGGCCATCGCGGCGCCGATCACCGCCGCCCTGGGGCTCCTTGCGGCCTGGCTGTTCTCCCGCCAGCGCTTCGCCGGCCGCACCGCCCTTGAATTCGCGCTCATGCTCACCTTCTGCGTGCCGGGCACGGTGATCGGGGTGGCCTACATCCTGACCTACAACGTGCCGCCCCTGGAGCTCACGGGCACGGCGACGATCCTCGTGATCTGCTTCGTGTTCCGCAACCTGCCGGTGGGCGTGCGTTCCGGGGTGGCGGCGCTCTCCCAGCTCGACCGCAGCCTCGACGAGGCGTCGGCGACGCTGCGCGCCTCGACGCGGCGGACCCTGTTCAAGGTCGTGCTGCCGCTCATCAAGCCCGCCATCGTGACCGCGCTCGTCTATTCCTTCGTGCGCGCCGTCACGACGGTCAGCGCCGTGATCTTCCTCACCTCGGCCCAGCACGAGATGGCGACCGTCTTCATCATCAACCGGGCGATCAACGGCGATTACGGCTTGGCCATCGCCTATTCCACGGTCCTGATCGCCCTCATGATGGCGGCGATCGGGCTCATCCAGCTCGGCGTCGGCGATCGCCGGCTCGGGCGGCGCAAGGCGCTCGCGCCGGCGATCGCCGCGCCGCTGCCCGCCTCTGGAGGACGCGCATGATCCCCTCGTCCCGGACAGCCGCCGAGGTCGTCCTTCAGGGCGTGGCGAAGCGCTACGGCGCCGTGACGGCCGTCAGGCCCCTCGACCTCACGATTCCCGCCGGCGCCCTGGTGACGCTGCTCGGCCCCTCGGGCTGCGGCAAGACCACGCTCCTGCGCATGATCGCGGGCCTCGAGCGGGCGAGCGAGGGGCGCATCCTCATCGGCGGGCGCGACGTCACGGACCTCTCGGCGGGCGAGCGCAACGTCTCGATGGTGTTCCAGTCCTACGCGCTCTTCCCGCACATGAACGTGCGCGAGAACGTCGCCTACGGGCTGGTTTCCGGCGGCGCCCGCCGCCGCGAGGCCGCCGAGCGGGCGGACGCGGCGCTCGCCACGGTGGGCCTCGCAGGCTTCGGCGACCGTCTGCCCTCGGAGATGTCGGGCGGGCAGCAGCAGCGGGTCGCGGTCGCACGCGCCCTCGTGCTGGAGCCCGACGTGCTGCTCTTCGAC
>DASPJU010000619.1:0-8237 GCA_035628475.1 Salinarimonas sp.
CGCGCGCGCCGGCGCTGATCGCCCGGTCGAGCTGGCTCAGCGCGCGCGGCCAGTCGCCGGCGGCGAGCGCCTCCTGGGCGCGCGCGATTTCCGCGTCGCCCGCCGCGGCGAGCGCGTGTTCCTCGACTGGCTGCGCAACGACCCCGGCGCCTCGGCGGTGGCGCCCTACTCGCTGCGCGCGACGCCGCGCGCGACGGTGGCGACGCCGCTCGCCTGGGACGAGGTGGGGCCGGGTCTCGACCCCGCGGCCTTCACCGTGAGGACGATGCCGGCGCGGCTGGAGGCCGCCGATCCCTGGGCCGACATCGCGGCGGCGGCACGACCGCTGCCTCCCCTCTCCCATGGGGAGAAGGGCCGGAGGTGAGGGAGTACCACGCCGGCAGGCTCGCGCCTCCACGCGAATCCGATCCTCTCCCTCGTCCTGAGGCGCTTCGCGAAGCGGAGCCTCGAAGGGCGCTCCAGGGCTCCCCCAGGGCTGCGGAAGCGTCGTGCGTGCCCCGAGGCCCACCCGCGGTGGGCGCCTCAGCATGAGGGGAGATCACGGGTTCGAGGATGCATCCCCTCGCGCCGCCCTCTCCCCACGGGAGAGGGCGGCGCACCCGATTGACCTCGCGCGCGGCGCGCCCGACAAAGCGTGACCACCGGCGAAGGGAGACCCCCATGGGGCGCCTGTCCACCCACGTCCTCGACACGGCGAACGGCCGCCCGGCCGCGGGGCTCCGGATCGAGCTCCACCGGCTCGAGGGCGGGGCCCGCCTGGCCCTGACCGAGACCCTCACCAATGCCGACGGGCGCACCGACGCGCCGCTGCTGGCGGGCGAGGCCCTGCGGGCCGGCGCCTACGAGATCGCCTTCCATGTCGCGGCCTATTTCCGGAGCCAGGGCGCGGCGCTCGCCGATCCGCCCTTCCTCGACGTGGTGCCGGTGCGCTTCTCCATCGCCGACGCGGCGGGCCACTACCACGTGCCGCTCCTGGTCTCGCCCTGGAGCTATTCCACCTATCGGGGCAGCTAGCGATGACCGAGCCCTATCCCAGGGACATGGCCGGCTACGGCCGCACCCCGCCCCATCCGCGCTGGCCGGGGGACGCCCGGATCTGCGTCCAGTTCGTGATCAACTACGAAGAGGGCGGCGAGAACAACATCCTGCACGGGGACCGCGCCTCGGAGGCCTTCCTGTCGGAGATCGTCGGCGCGGCGGCCTGGCCGGGCCAGCGCCACATGAACATGGAGTCGATCTACGAATACGGCTCGCGGGCGGGCTTCTGGCGCCTGTGGCGGATGTTCACGGAGCGGGGCCTGCCGGTGATCGTCTACGGCGTCGCCACCGCGATGCAGCGCAACCCGGACGCCGTCGCCGCCATGAACGAGGCGGGCTGGGAGATCGCGAGCCACGGGCTCAAGTGGATCGACTACAAGGACTTCTCCTCCGACGAGGAGCGCGCCCACATCCACGAGGCGATCCGCATCCACACGGAGGTCGCGGGCGAGCGGCCGCTGGGCATGTACCAGGGCCGCACCTCCGAGCAGACGGTGCGGCTGACCCTGGAGGAGGGCGGCTTCCTCTACACGGCCGATTCCTACGCCGACGAATTGCCCTACTGGATCGAGGGCCCGACGGGTCCCGGCCTCGTCGTGCCCTACACGCTCGACGCCAACGATATGCGCTTCGCGACGCCGCAAGGCTTCAACGCGGGCGACCAGTTCTTCACGTATCTCAAGGACAGCTTCGACGTGCTCTACGCCGAGGGCGAGACGAGCCCGAGGATGATGTCGGTGGGCCTGCATTGCCGACTCGTCGGCCGGCCGGGGCGGGCCGCGGCCTTGGCGCGCTTCCTCGATTACGTCGCCTCCCACGAGCGGGTCTGGGTGGCGCGGCGCGTCGACATCGCCCGCCACTGGATCCGCCACCACCGCCCGGCGGACCTCGTGCCGAGCCGCATGAGCCGGGCGATCTTCGTCGAGCTCTTCGGCGACGTGTTCGAGCATTCGCCCTGGATCGCGGAGGGCGCGCACGCGAGAGGCCTGACCCCGGCGCAGGACAACGCGGAGGGGCTGCACGCCGCGATGATCGCGGTGATGCGGAGCGCGACGCGCGAGCGCAAGCTCGACCTCATCCAGGCCCATCCCGACCTCGCCGGGCGCCTCCAGGTCGCCGAGATGGCGCCCGACTCCCAGGCCGAGCAGGCCTCGGCGGGGCTGACGCAGCTCACCGAGGAGGAGCGCGACCGCTTCATCGCGCTCAACGACCGCTACCGGGAGCGCTTCGGCTTTCCCTTCATCATGGCGGTGAAGGGCCGCTCCAAGGGGGAGATCCTCGCGGCCTTCGAGGCGCGCCTCGCCCACGACCCCGAGGCCGAGATGGACGCGGCCCTCGATCAGATCGAGCGCATCTCGCTGCTGCGCCTCAAGGACCGGCTGCCGAGCGCCCTGGAGCCCCTGGCGGTCGGCTAGAGCATGTCGCGCAGACGTGGCGTCCGGTTCTCCGCGACAGGGGACGGATCGACGACCTAAGGTCCGTCAGGCGGCCCCGGAACCGTCTGACGGCCTCCGGCCCGCGCGGTCGAGACGAGGGCGACGCCCAGGAGCACCACGGCGCCGCCCAGCACCTCGCGCGGGCCGATGCGCTCGCCCAGCACCAGCATGGCCAGCACGGTGGCGGCCACGGGGGTGAGGTAGCCCACCATGGCGGCCCGCGTGGGCCCCGCGGCGCGGATGAGGCGCATGAACAGCACGATGGGGAGCGCCGTCGCCAGCACGCCGAGCCCCAGGAGGGCGAGCGGCACCTCCGTCGCCGGGGCGAAGGCCGCGGGGCCGCCCAGCGCCAGCGCGATAGGGATCGCCGGCCCCGCCGAGAAGAGCTGCTGCCCCAAGGCGAGGCGGGCAGGCTGCGCCTCGCGGATGAAGCGCACATAGACGTTGCCGACCGCGTAGGAGATCGCGGTCGCCACCATGGCGAGGACGCCCCAGATCGCGGCGCCGGCGGGGTCGAAGGCCTCCGGCCCGATGAGGATCGCCATGCCGACGAAGCCCACCGCGACGCCCGCGAGGCGGCCCGGGGTGAGCCGCTCGTCCGCGAAGGCGAGATGGGAGAGGACCGCCACCAGGATGGGGCCCGAGGCCTGGATCATGGAGCCCAAGCCCGCCGTGATCTGCGTCATCGCGAAGGCGGTCAGGATGTTGGGCCCCCAGCCGTTGCAGGCCCCCAGCACCGCCCAGTGCCGCCATTCCCCGCCCTGCGGCCGCAGCGACCAGCCCTGGGACACGAACCAGGCCGAGAGCGCCAGCGCCGCGATCGTGCCCCGGCAGGCGGCGAGCGCGGGGGGCGAGAGCGCCCCCTCGGTGAGCTTGATGAACAGGAAGCCGGAGCCCCAGAAGAAGCCGGCGCCCAGGAGATGGGCGGCGAGGAAGGCGCGCGAGGGGCCCATTCAGAAGCCGGCCAGGAGATCGACCAGCGCCGGGATCAGGGGCTCGTCGGCCGGCGGCATGGGATAGTCGCGCAAGGCGGCCGGGCGCACCCAGGCCAGCGCCTGGTGCTCCCGCCGCTGCACGAGGCCGTCCCAGCGCCGGCAGGCATAGAGCGGCATCAGCAGATGGACATCCTCGTAGGCGTGGCTCGCGAAGGTGAGCGGCGCGAGGCAGGGCGCCTTCACGTCGATGCCGAGCTCCTCCTTGAGCTCGCGGATGAGCGCGTCCTCGGGCCGCTCGCCGGGCTCCATCTTGCCGCCGGGAAACTCCCACAGCCCGCCCATCCCCTTGCCCTCCGGGCGCTGCGCGATGAGCACGCGCCCGTCGGCGTCGATCAGGGCGACGGCCACCACGAGGAGGAGCTTCATGGGCGCGCTCCTCCCTCTCCCGCATGGGAGAGAGGGGAGGGCGTCGCGCCTCTCACGACCGGTAGTCCCCGTTGATCTCCACATAGGCCTTGGTGAGGTCGCAGGTCCACACCCGCGCGCAACCCTGCCCGAGCCCGATATCGACCGCGATGTCGACGGCCTCGCCGCGCATGTAGGCCGAGGTCTCGGCCTCGTCGTAGGCGGGGTCGCGCGCGCCCTCGCTCGCGACGCGGATGCCGCCGAAGGAGATGGCGAGGCGGTCGCGGTCGGCCGGCTCGCCGGCCTTGCCGACCGCCGCGACGATGCGGCCCCAATTGGCGTCCTCGCCCGCGATCGCCGTCTTCACCAGCGGCGAGTTCGCGATCGACATGGCGATGCGGTGGGCGGACGGATCGTCCACGGCCCCCGTGACCCGGATCGTCACGAACTTGCGCGCGCCCTCGCCGTCGCGGGCGACCATCTGGGCGAGCTCCTCCAGGAGGTCGACGAGCGCCGCCGCGAACGGAGCCGCGCGCTCGTCCTCGGCGCTCCCGACGAAGGGCGCGCCGTTCATGGCCGCGGCGCCCGTGGCGAAGAGCATCAGCGTGTCGGAGGTGGAGGTGTCGCCGTCCACCGTCACGCAGTTGAAGCTCGTGGCGACGCCGCGCGCCAGCATCGCCTGGAGCGCGGGGGCGGCGATGGGCGCGTCGGTGAAGACGAAGCTCAGCATGGTCGCCATGTCGGGGGCGATCATGCCCGCGCCCTTGGCGATGCCGTTGATCGTGACCGGAACGCCGCCGAGCTCCACGGTGCGGGTGGCGAGCTTCGGGAAGGTGTCGGTGGTCATGATGGCGCGGGCCGCGTCCATCCAGGCGTCCTCGCCGGCGCGGGCGTCGCATTCCTCCAGCACGCCCTCGAATTTTGCGGCGTCCAGCGGCTCGCCGATGACGCCGGTGGACGCGATGAAGACCTGACCCGGCTCGCAGCCCGCGGCGCGCGCCGCGATCTCGCCCGTGAGGCGCACCGCCTCGCGGCCCTTCGCGCCCGTGAAGGCGTTGGCGTTGCCCGAATTCACCACCAGCGCCCGGGCCGTGCCGCGGGCGAGGTTGTCCCGGCACCAGTCCACCGGCGCCGAGGGGCACTTCGAGCGGGTGAACACCCCCGCCGCCGCCGCGCCCCCGTCCATGACGGCGTAGAGCACGTCGGTGCGGTTCTTGTAGCGGATGCCGGCCTGCGCGGTGGCCAGCCGCACGCCGGCGACCGCCGGCAGCGTGGGATAGGTTTTTGGGGCGAGCGGCGAGACGTCGGTCGACATGGGCGGGCTCCAGGGGTGGCGCGACGTGGCGGCGCGGGCGGCGCTTTGTCAAGCGCCCGCGGCGCTCACCCCCGCCGCCGGAAGCGCGCCGCGAAGAAGCCGTCCATGCCCCCGCGCGCGCCGCCGATCGCCGGCATCAGGGGCGGCAGGGTGCGAAGCTCGCCCGCGGGCGTGACGAGATCCGCCATGCCGCCGATCTCGTTCGCGTCGATCGCGACCCGCTCCAGGTCCGGGCGGCGGGCGAGCAGCCCCGCGGCCTGCCGCTCGCCCTCCTCGGGCTCCAGCGAGCAGGTGCAGAAGACGAGCCGGCCGCCGGGGCGCACGAGGGCCGCGGCGCGGTCGAGCAGGCGCGACTGGAGGTCGGCGAGGCGCAGCACGTCGTCGTCCGTCTTCAGCCAGGCGACGTCGGGGTGCCGGCGCAGCGTCCCCGTGGCCGAGCAGGGCGCGTCGAGGAGGACGGCGTCGAAGGCTTCGTCGGGCAGCGCCAGCACGTCGGCCACCCGGATCTCGGCCTCGAGCCGCAGCCGTGCGAGATTCGCCTCGAGGCGCTCCAGGCGCTTGGCCGAGCGGTCCACCGCGACGACCCGCGCCCCCGCGCTCGCGAGCTGGAGCGTCTTGCCGCCCGGCGCGGCGCACAAATCGGCGACGCGCTCGCCGGGCCGGACCGCCAGCAGGCGCGCGGGCAGCGCCGCGGCGGCGTCCTGGACCCACCAGGCGCCCTCGGCGAAGCCCGGCAGCTCGGTGATGGCCGTGCGCTCCAGGAGACGCAGGCTGCCGGTGGGCAGGGGCACGGCGTTCAGCCGCTCGGCCCAGGGCGCCGGATCGGCCGGCACCGTGATGTCGACCGCGGCTTCCGCCCGATGCGCGGCGGCGAGGGCCCGCAGCCCCTCCTCGCCATAGGCCTCGCGCCAGCGGCGGGCGAGCCAGTCCGGCACGTCCGCGAGGGGGTCGGCTCCCGCCAGAATCGCCTCGCGCTCGCGGGCGACCCGGCGCAGCACCGCGTTGACGAGGCCCGCGTAGTGCAGGAGCGCCCGGTCGCCCCGCGCGACCTCCACCGTCGTGGCGACGGCCGCGTGGTCCGGCACGTCGAGGAGGAGCACCTGCGCGGCGCCGACCACGAGGAGGGCGAGCAGCCGCTCGTCCGCGGGCAGGCCCTCCTTGAGGCGTCCGCGCAGCGCCTCGCGGATGGTGCCGAAGCGGCGGAAGGCCGCGACCGCGATGGCGCGCGCCAGCGCCTCGTCGCGGGCGGGCAGCGCGGCCCGGCGGGCGGCCTCGTCGAGGATCTCGTCGAGGCCCGTGCGGCTCTTGAGCGCCCCCGAGAGCGCGGTCCAGGCGAGGCGGCGGGCGGCGACGCCCTCGTGGGGCGCGCTCAAGCCGGGGCTCCCCGGCGCGCCGCGACGGGTCGGGTGTCTGGGGAGGTCATGGGCGGCTCCAGGGGGCGCGACGGCGCCGCGCGATGCCTATATGTGGTCGACACGCTTCCCCTCCTTCAAGGGCCGCCCGCCATGACCGACAACGCCCCCGCGCCGCTGCCCGGCGCCGCCCCCGACAAGGAGCTCTCCGCGGCCGCCCGCCGGGCGCTCGAGGAGGCCGCCGAGCGCCGCGCCGCCATCGACGCCCGCGCCGCCGAGATCGCCGCCGCGCCCGAGAAGGGCGGACGCGGCGGCCTGGAGCCGGTGCGCTACGAGGACTGGGAGATCAAGGGCATCGCCTGCGACTTCTCCTGAGCGCCCCACGAGCGCCGCCGTCGTTATCCTCGGCCGTTGGCATTGAGATCGGGGGGCGTCGCCCGCGCCGCTAAGCGCGCGCCCGGCGCCCCTGCGCCGCGAGGATCAGGGCCACCTCCAGGAGGCCCCGCTCCATGGCCCGCAGGGAGGGCCGCCGGTCGCGCCGGGCGTCGCCGCGCGGCAGCGGCACGTGCACGAAGATCGTGGGCGCCGCGCCCGCCCCCAAGGCCGCGTAGGACGAGGCGTTGCACAGGTAGCGTCCGGCGTCGCGCGAGGGCCTCGCGTCGAGGCCGCGCCCCCGCATGGCGGCGAGCAGGGCCGCGAGGGGCGCCCGCGCCCGCCTGACATGGGGCTCGCCGGGACGATAGGCGAGGCGCGCCGCCACCCGGCCGCTCGCGTCGGGAAAGAGGCGGCTCACCCGGTTCACGGCGCGCGTCTCCAGGCTGACATGCCGCCGCCGCCCGGCGACGCCGAGCATCAGGACGGCGTCGGGGCTGGGAGCGCCCAGCGCGGGCAGGAGCACCTCGTCCAAAGCCGGATAGGTGGTGGCCAGCACCAGGGCCCGGGCCTCCACGCCGGCGAGCCGCAGGCGCGGATGGGCCGCGAGCGCCCGCGCGAGCCGCTCGGACGGGTTGCGCGGCACGCGCGGGAACGGGCCGAAGCCGGTGATCAGGAGCCGGGTCACGGCCTACAGCCCCACCAGCGCCGCGATGGCGTCGGCGCCGGCGCTGGGCGAGGTGGCACCCCCCCGCACGGCCGCCTCGATCGCCCTCATGCGGGCGCGGGTGCCCTCGTCGGCCGTGAGCCGCTCGCGCAGCCGCTCGTCGACCAGCGCCCACATCCAGCGGGTGTCCTGCTCCCGGCGCCTGGCCGCGAGCTCGCCCGTGGCCTCCATCCGGCGGCGATGGTCGAGGACGCGCTCCCACAGGTCCTCCAGGCCCTCGCCCGTGAGCCCCGAGATCGTCACCACGGGAGGCGACCAGGTGGCGGAGGCGGGGGTCAGGATGTGCAGCGCCGCGCGGTACTCGGCGGCGGCTGCGAGCGCCCGGGCCCGGCCCTCGCCCTCGGCCTTGTTGACCGCCACCATGTCGGCGAGCTCGAGGATGCCCTTCTTGATGCCCTGCAGCTCGTCGCCGGCGCCCGGCAACATGAGCACGAGGAAGAAGTCCACCATCTCGGCGACCACGGTCTCCGACTGACCGACACCCACGGTCTCGACGAGGACGACGTCGAATCCCGCCGCCTCGCAGACGAGGATGGTCTCGCGGGTGCGCCGCGCCACGCCGCCGAGCGTGAGCCCGCTGGGCGACGGGCGGATGTACGCCTCGGGGCGGACGGCGAGCCGAGCCATGCGCGTCTTGTCACCGAGGATGCTGCCGCC
>DASPJU010000620.1:0-3722 GCA_035628475.1 Salinarimonas sp.
TCCGGCTTCTGATCCGTCATGGCGATATGGATTGCGATCAGGCGCTCGGGGCGGAACTGGTCGGCCACCTTCTCCATGAACTCGGCCAAGGCGTAAGGAGGTGGAGTTACGGAGGTGAGGCCTTGCATTACGCCTACCTGCATCAGGTCAGCGAGGCTTGTGGCTTCACGACCACGATCGTAGGCCGCATCCCGGATCATCTGGCGGACGCAGCGGACGAGTGGGTGCTTGATGAATTTCTGCCCCGCTGGATCGGCTCGGAGCGGACGAGGAGCAGCGTTCGCCTGCGGATTGCTCTTGCAGGAACACGCGAGGCTGAGGTCCGGCGGCATTGGCGGCTGGTCCGTCTGGTCTGCCGCGCCCTGGATCCCACGCTTCAGGTTTGGGCGGACGGGCGGGAGCGGGCCTTGGTCGACGTGCTGAGCATCGACAGGCGCCTGAGGGGGCCACTTGGCCCACTCGCCACGCCTCACCCGACCCGAGTCTCCCGCGGGATCGGAAAGACGGCGCGCGACCAGGCGGCTGCGGACGGCATGGGCCTGCTATCGGCCGTGCAGGACGGGGCTTGGTCGCAGGCGGCGACGGGTTGGGAGCTGGACGAGTTCGACGATCGCCAACGCTGGCTTGAGGAACGCGCGCGGGAACGAGCTGGGATCCTGAAAGCTTGGCCGGAGGACGGCCTCGAGCGCACGGCTCAGATCCGTATGGCGTTGCTGGCCGAACTGGAAGCGTCATGGGCTCGGGACCCAAGACGGCGGCGACCATGGATTAGCTGATGGACACAGGATCTCCGGCAGCCCGCGCAGTCACCAGCAGCGATGAGGGATTGGGCGCTGCCCAGATGATTGCGCGTCGCGAGGAGGTAGCGCACCGAGCAACACCGGTTCAAGTGATCTGAGGGCTGCGTTGGGGCAGCCAAAGCGAGCGAGTCCGCGTAAGCTAAACCTCGAGAAACCTCACCTACACCGATCAGTGCCATGCGTCCGTCGGAACCCGCAGCTCCTGATCCGGTCCATCTCCTGGATCACCGCTGTGACGTGACCCCGTAGAGGTGGACCAGCCCTAATGTGTTTGGGACTTGAACATGGAGGCAAGCGCCACGTTTCAGCCCCTCTGAGTAGCCGACTGCCACTCCCTAGCCCCTGCTTCGGCAGCTGAGCTCGTGCTCAGATCGCAGCTCCCGGGACGTAGCCCAAATGTCTGCTAGCCTCATGGCAACAGGCCTGAAGCGATGCCAAAATCCCTTGATGATCCTCAACGACATCGCGGCGTTGGAGGCATGGCACTGTGATCGCAGCTTCGCTGAACCCCATTTCCCCGAAGACCGGGCAAATAATGTCGGTTACGGCGAGGATATCTCGGCTCTGCGCGATCAGGTGCCCGCAGCTCCTAATCCGGTTCATCGCCTCAGTGATCGCTGCTCCTACCAACTCATCAGCGGCTGGCTGACCAGCCTCGCTCATGAGCGAGCGACGACGGTCTTCCGACTGAAACGCGAGGATGAGCAGGCCTGAGTTGGCGTCGAGCGCTGGTCGGCCGTAGCCAAGCCGAATTGCGACGCTTGCATCGTTGTGCCCGGACGTTGTTGCGATGACCACCGTCTGTGCGCGGCTCAGCACGACGAGATGAGCCGCCTGCCCGGTCTCCCCACTGAAGCGCTCCATCAACGGCGGGACGATCGACGTCAAATGTCGTCCACCCGGTGTCCTGATCCCGAGGTCGAATAGGCGCCGGGAGAGCGCGAGCCTATCCGTTCCAGCCTCCCGCACGAGGTAGCCCCGGCGCTGCAGAACATGAACCATGCGGAAGATCTCGCTCTTCGATCGCTCGAGACGTTCCGCGATCGCCCGCATGGAAAGAGGCTCTCCGACGTCAGCCAAGAGTTCGAGCACGTCGAGCCCTTTTTCGAGCGCCGGCGCGGAGTAGGGCCCCTTGTCGGCATCGGGTAGCTGCGACATTGCCGTGGTTTCACCTATGAAGCTTGACATCAAATAAGAACCACTCGTAGCCTTCGATCAAGGGGGTCGCGACATGCCGGACTCGTCAGCCTTGCCTGCAGGTCAGCGCCGCGCCCCGCGGCGGACCCACGCACCGGCCTGACCGCCATGCGTTACGGCCTCCAGTTCCGCGATGTGTTCGCTGCCTGGGAGTCGTTCCTCGACGGGATCTGGACCACGCTGACGTTATCTGCTGCCGCCATGGTCGGCGGGCTTGCGATCGGTGTCGCCTGCGCCGCGGGTCGGGTCTATGGGCCACCGTTCCTGCGCGGGCTGATCGGCGGCTATGTCGAGCTCATTCGCAACACGCCTCTGCTCGTCCAGCTCTTCCTGGTGTTCTTCGGCCTGCCGAGCCTGGGTGTTCGCTTGGATGGGCTCACCGCGGCCATCATCACCCTGGTGATCAATCTGGGCGCCTACACCACCGAGATCGTGCGCGCCGGCTTAGAGGCGGTGCCGAAGGCACAGATCGAAGCGGGCCATTCCCTCGGCTTGTCTGGCCTTCAGGTCTTTCGTTACGTCGTCATCTTCCCGGCACTCCAGACCATGTTTCCGGCGCTGGCCAGCCAGTTCGTGCTGCTGATGCTGGCGACCAGCGTGGCCTCCCAGATCTCGGTCGAGGACCTCTTCCACGCCGCCTCGATCGTGCAGTCGCGGACGTTTCGCGATTTCGAGGTCTACATCGTGATCGGAGCGCTCTATCTCGCCCTCGCGTTTCTGTTCCGGGGCGTGTTCGCCGCGGTCCATCATCTGGTCTTTGTGCGCCGATGATCCGCTCATTCGGCCTCATCGACGTCATGTACCTGCTGGCCGCGGCCCGCTGGACCGTCGCCTTGACGGCGACCGCTTTCACTGGCGCCGCGCTCATCGGCCTCCTCATCGCCGTCGGCCGCATCCTGCCTTTTGCCCCCCTGCGCTGGCTCATGGCTGTCTACACCCACGTCATCCAGGGCACGCCCCTGCTCGTCTGGCTGTTCCTGATCTTCTTCGGCCTCCCGGTCCTCGGCATCTCGGTAAACCCATGGCTTGCGGCCGCCGCGGCGTTCTCGATCTATGGCAGCGCCTTCCTCGGAGAGATCTGGCGCGGGGCGCTGGAGTCAGTCCCACGCACGCAATGGGAGGCCGGCGCGTCGCTTGGGCTCTCGCTCGGTGAGCAGCTGCGCTACGTCATCGTCCCGCAATCAATCCGGATCGCCGTGCCGCCCACGATTGGCTTCCTCGTGCAGCTGATCAAGAACACCTCGCTTGCCGCGACGATCGGCTTCGTCGAGCTTACGCGCGAGGGACAGCTCACGGCGGCCAGCACGTTTCAGCCCTTCGCCGTCTATCTCACGGTCGCGGGCCTATACTTTCTCATGTGCTTTCCCCTGACCCAATGGAGCCGCTCCCTGGAGCGGAAGCTCGATGCCGCTCGTTGAAATCCGGAATGTCTCGAAGAGCTTCGGGCCGCTGCAGGTCCTGCGCGACGTGTCGCTCGACGTCGAGGCCGGCGAGATCATCGCGGTGATCGGACGGTCCGGGTCTGGCAAGAGCACGCTGCTGCGGTGCATCAACGGCCTCGAGCCCATCCAGGGGGGGGCGATCAACATCGACGGTGTGCGGGTCAACGACCCAGCGACTGACCTTCGCAAGCTGCGGCAGCAGGTCGGGATCGTCTTTCAGAGCTTCAATCTCTTTCCCTACCTGTCCGTTTGCGACAACATCACCCTCGCCCCGCGTGTCGTG
>DASPJU010000621.1:0-3778 GCA_035628475.1 Salinarimonas sp.
TCGCCGCACTGCTCGACGTTCTCCTCGACGCACTCCTCGATCGTGCCCTCCAGCGTGGCGCACTTCTCAAAGAACTCGCACGCCGCGCGCGCGATCGGCTCGCACCGCGCCGCCGCATCGTCCCCGCCTCCACACCCCGCCGCCAGCACCACCGCCAGGATCATCCGCCGCATCACTTCCCCTCGCGCCCACCCGCAGAGAACAGCATCACCTCGACCGGCGATGCGTCTCCGGCCGACTCGAAGCGCACGGTCATCCCCCGGTTGACCGCCTTGGCAATCTTCTCCAGCGTGCGGATGTTCGGGCGACGTGCGCCGCTGCGTTCAAGCCTGGCGATGACCGGCTGCGATGTGCCGATCTTCGCGGCGAGCTCCTTCTGCGTGAGCCCCGCGTCCTCGCGCATCTTGCGGATGGCGAGCGCCACGCGGTGCA
This sequence comes from Salinarimonas sp., assembly GCA_035628475.1. GTDB lineage: Bacteria > Pseudomonadota > Alphaproteobacteria > Rhizobiales > Beijerinckiaceae > Salinarimonas_A. The sequence goes on from DASPJU010000621.1 coordinate 433, forward strand.
CTTCCTTGCGCTCCTCATAGGCCTTGCGCGCCCCCGGCTTGCGGAGGAGTTCCTTTACTACGTCATCGTGCCGAACGAACGGCGGCGCCTTCTCCTTGGCCATCGTCGTTACTCCTTTTCTGCCGGCTTCGTGTTCTCTGCCGCTGCCTGCTGTTACTTACCCTGCCCCCTGAGCCACTCCCCGACAACTTTCCACCGCTTCCACGCCAGCGCATATCCGCGCTTCTCATCCCGCTTGTGGCAAATCTCCAGCACCCACATCGCCCGCGCCGCGAGCACGTACATCGTGCGGTACACGCCGGTGCGGATCTCCCAGATGGGCAGCCACGCCGTCACGGGACGCATCGAGGCCGGGGCCTTCGGGCCGTGCTCGGCGATGAGCTCGATGTCGGCGACGATGGCGCCCGCCGCGTCCTCGTCCTTGAGCTTGGCGAGGAAATCCTGCGTCGGCGTGTTGCCCTTTTCCGTTCGGAAGTGCCACACCGTGAAGCCCATGAACCCAGTATAACAAAAAAGTTATACGAGGGAAGGGAAATCGGACGGGGCGCTAACCCGGCGTCACTCCTCCGGATCCGGCTTGATGCTCGTGGCCGCCGCCTCGGCGAACGACTGCGCCCCGCCCACCCGCCGCGCCATGTTCGTCATCCGGTCCTTGAGCCAGTGCCAGTACGAGCGGGCGCACCACGGACAGGAGGGGTGGCCGGTGCGGGACTTCACAACGGTCGTCGGCATCGCCACAGCCACTCCGCGTACTCGTCCCATTCGTCCGTGCACTCCGTTCGCCTCGGCCACCACTCCGCCATCCCTTCCGTGTTCGCGATGCAGAACCGCCCGAGGCAGCGGCCCTCATCGCAGTAGTGCGCCTCGTAGATGGAGGAGAACTCCGTGTCGACGAGGTACGTCCGGTCGCGCCGCGCCGCTCGGTTCGTTGCGCGCTGCCGAGCCTGGCGGCACTCGGTCCGCCGGCAGTCCCATGCGTCGTGCGGGATGCACCACGCAAGGCCGGTCGGCCTACCCATCGTCCTCGTCGTACTCATCGAGGTACTCGGCGTGGATCACGTTCGGGTCGTAGCAGTCCGCCGCCTCCTGCACATGGTCCTCCTGCATCCTCCGCTCCGCGCTGACCGGCGCGGCCTTCGCCTCGCGCTCGTCCTTGTGCGGCTTGCAGCAGATGCAGCCGGCGCGCTGGTGCTTGGGGCGGCGGCGCTTGTGGTTCATTTGTCCATCTTGCGAAAGTAATCGAAGCTCCGCTCCTCGCCGCACGTCTCGCACCGTACGAGTCCATGCAGGCACTTCACGTCGAGCCGTTTCGTCCCCCTGCGCTGATTGCAGGCGAAGTGTGCAAGCCGCAGATTGTTGATGCTGTTGCGTCCGCCATCCGAGCGTGGCTTCAGGTGGTCGAGAGTGACGAATCGCGAGTGCGTCCGATCCTGGATGGACGGATCCAATGGCTCGTCGCATAGCCAGCACAGCCACCCGTCTCGGTGGATGAGGCGGCGTACGACCACATCGCGCCTCTCCTTGAGCCTAGCTGCCAGGGGCGCTCCTTTCGTGCGGCAGGTTCAGCACGGCAAGGGCCTCGCAGACAGGGATCTGCCGCTGCGTCTTCTCCTGAATGAGTTCTGCGCCGTGCCGGACAGACTCCTCGTCCTCATCCTGCGGGGTGAGAAATCCGTCGTCCGTGTCGTGCTCAAAATACATAAGGTAGATCTGTCGCCCGCCAGGCTCTTCCCATACCGCAGTCCCGAATAGCCCCCGCCACAGCAGCGCAAGGACAAGTATGACATCCTCTGCGTTTTTTTCTGCCGCCAGCATGGACGACTCGGCGCGCTCTACATCCTCTTCCGCCGAGGCCAAGTCGGCGTCCGAGGCATCGGCCGGCAGGTTGTCCAGATGCTCCTCCGCAGACCAAAATCGCACGTTCGCCGCATCGGCCTCCCTGGCGAGTTCAAGAAAGGCGTCTCCGCTGGCGAGGATGTCCTCCCATGCAATCCGATGCCTGCCGGCCCTGAGCGAGTCCCATGCGCGCGCTCGGCGAGCGTGCCCGGCATCCACCTTGGCCAAATCCTCGTCGCTCAGTGCGTCGCTCACTTCTTCTTCCCCTTCGCCTCTCGCAGGCACGTCGCCCGGATCCACGTCGCGAGCGGCAGGTGCGCCGCCTTCGCCGCGGCTTCAAGTAGGGCGCGCTGTTCCTCGGTCACCTTGACATGCACCTGCGCCTTGGCCTTGCGGTGCTCCTCGCCCATACCTGCCATGTTACCCCCGCCCCGCGCCCGCGTCGTCAGCTTGCGCCCATTCACGGGTGCTGACGCGCAGCCAGCGGCGTCTCGCAGGGGCGTCGATCTCCTCGTACTCGGCGTGGTCAAAGTTCTCCAGCCTGCCCGTCGGTCGCCAGCCCGGAATCGCAGGCAACTCAGCCAGGCGCTCCAGGCGGGGCATGTCCGCGCGCAGTGCGCCGATCGTGGCCAGCGCGAGATCGACGGATCCGGGCGGGCCCCACGCCTCCAGGGCCGTCATCGATGCCTCGATCTTGACGATCGCGTCGGCGCACTTTTCGAGATAGTCCCTGGCCCACGCCTGCCGGTCGCCATCCCCGTCGGCGCGAGGCTTCTTCTTCCTCATCGCACCACCTCCCCGAGCCACGGCCCGTCCTTGCCCGGGACGATGATGAAGAGCCCCGGGATGGTGTCGGCGAGCGGGATGCTCACCGCCGGCCCGCCCGTGCTCGGCACGTCGACCACGAGGTCCCCGGGCAGGAGCCGCATCATCCCGTCCTTGCGGCACTCGCGGACGAGGCGGGGAGTCATCGCCCACCGCCCGGCGCGGCGATGCCCTTGCCGCCGGTGACCAGGCGCGTGCGCGGGTCGCGCGCCCGGTCGAAGAGCGTCGGCTTCGGGGGCGGAGGCTTCGGCTGCTCGGTGCATCGGGCCGTCGTGTCCATGGTTCGACTATACCCATTTCGTACCCAGTGGGTACCCTGTCCGTCGGTACAGTGCCGCGCGAATCACGCCACGTGCGCTCGTTCCGGTCCACACCTCCGTCCCCACTTTTCCCCCACACTCCGTGTCACTCAGTGACGCCCCGTGGCCTGTATCCATGCGTTAACGCTGGGCTCCCGTCGCTGCCGGAGCATGAGGTGCGTCTGGGGAAGGTTAATGAATCGCGCCGGAGCGCCGCGTTATCACGTGCTATTTCTTGCCAGGCGGCCTCCGGTCCACGCCGGCGTCCCCACCACTCCCGATGCTCCTGCCGAGCTCGGCCTCCAACTGCTCGGCGCACAGTTCGAACACCGCTTGAATCCGAGGGCTGAGCCCGCACGCCGTCATCCGCCACCTGTCCGGCAGGT
>DASPJU010000622.1:0-13172 GCA_035628475.1 Salinarimonas sp.
AGCCGCTCGTGCAGGCGCTCGTGCACCAAGGCCCACATCCACTTCAGGTCCTGGGCCCGGCGCTTCGCGTGCAGCTCGCCCGCGGCCTCGAGGCGCGCGCGGTGGTCGAGGACCTTGGCCCACAGCTCGTCGAGGCCCTGCCCGGTGAGCCCCGAGACCGTCAGCACCGGCGGCGACCAGATCCCCGAGGAGGGCGCCAGGATGTGCAGGGCGGCGCGGTACTCCGCGGCGGCGGCGTTGGCGCGGGCGCCGGCATCGTCGGCCTTGTTGACCGCGATCACGTCCGCGAGCTCGAGGATGCCCTTCTTGATGCCCTGCAGCTCGTCGCCGGCGCCGGGCAGCATCAGGACGAGGAAGAAGTCCGTGAGGTCCGCCACCGCCGTCTCGGACTGGCCGACGCCCACGGTCTCGACCAGGATCACGTCGAAGCCCGCCGCCTCGCAGAGCAGCATGGTCTCGCGGGTGCGCGCCGCGACGCCGCCGAGCGTCCCCGAGGTGGGGGAGGGGCGCACGAAGGCGGCGGGATCGGCGGCGAGCCGCGCCATCCGGGTCTTGTCGCCCAGGATCGAGCCGCCCGTGCGGCTGGAGCTGGGGTCGACCGCGAGCACCGCGACCCGATGGCCGCGCGCGCTCAGCATCGCGCCCAGCGCGTCGATGGTGGTGGACTTGCCGACCCCCGGCACCCCCGTGATGCCCACGCGCGCCGCCCGGCCCGTATGGGGCATGGCGGCGTCGAGGAGCGCGCGCGCGGCGGCGCGCCGGTCGGCGCGCTTCGACTCGGCGAGCGTGATGGCCCGGGCGAGCGCCGCCCGGTCTCCCGCCAGCAAGGCCTCGATGCCGATCATGATCCCTCTCGTCCCGGCGGCCCCTTCATGCCGGCCCGGCATCGGCCCGTCGAGGGGAAAAGCGGGGGAGGGGAAGAGCGGCGCCGCCGCGGCCTGGCCCTGCGCGGCACCGACCGTTCACTATCGGGTCAGCATAAGGCATGGACGATCGTCGACGATCCGTTTGCGTGATATGCCGGATCTTGTGTCCTTGTGCGATGTTGATTATCATGAGGGCAAGGTAGAATTCATATTGGATATCGACCACCGATGACGATCAAGGTCACGCCGCTCCTTCCGCCGTCCGTGTTCGGCAACCCGACCGGGCTCGTTCCGTCGGCGCAGCCGGGAGGCGCCAGCTTCGTGGCGCAGAACGCGAACCCTGCCGGTCCGTCCGGCGGGACGCCCGCGGCTGGCGCGAATCCCGTGGCCGGCCAGCGCGCTCCGTTCGCGGTGCCCACCGGCAACGCCCCGGCGCAGGCGACGCAGACCATGGGCACGTCGCTCTACAACACGAACGCCTCGTCCTACACGCCGCTCTTCGCGCAGTTCGACCAGCGCGAGAGCCAGCAGATCGACCAGCTGCTCGGCGCCCTGCACGGCACGAACGCGTAAGGGAGCCGCGCCATGGCCAAGGTCAATCGTGCCATCTTCGCCCGCGTCCTGTTCGTGTCGCAATATGGGCGTCCCGAGCACCGCAACGGCGCCCTCGCGCGCCTTGCCCTGATGAAGGACGCCCTCATCGCCGACCGGCGCTTCCCCTCGGACCAGCCGGTGCTGCCGGCCGTCGAGACCGAGTGCTGGACCTGGTGGCACCAGGTCGACGCCGAATCTGCCCGCGCCATCGCGGCCGCGAGCTAGACCTCTCCCCACCCTGTCGACCCGCTTCGAGGCGGCGCTCCGGCGCAGCCTCCGTCGTCAGCTGAGGCCGCCCACGCCGTAGCGGCCCCAGAAGGGGATCTTGAGCGCGGGACGGCGCAGGTCGAGTCCCGCCACGGCGCCGAGCAGGATCACCTCCACGCCCTCGACCCAGCCGACCGTCAGGCCCGCATAGCCTCCCAGCGAGACCGAGATCCCCGTCCCGCTCGGGGTGAGCGCCAGCCAGCCGTCGAGCGGCCGCCAGTCCTTGCCGAGCGCGGTGGGCGGAAGGCCCGTCTCGAGCTCCGGCACGGCGCGCAGGACATGCGCGATGAAGGTGTTGGAGTTCGGCCCGGGCCAGGCCCGGTAATCGCCGAAGTCCCGATGCGGATAGGCCGCGACGGCCGCCCGGATGCGGGGGATCGCGCGGGCCGCGGCCTCGCCCGCGAGGCCGGCCACGAGCTGCGGCGGGTTGCCGAACCAGCGCCCGTCCGGCGGCCAGCCGTTCGTGCGCACGGGCGCGCCCCAGCCCACCTTGTCGAAGCGGGTGTAGCGCGCCGCTCCCTCCTCCTTGACGACGATCCAGGCGTGATGCGCCACGATCCCGCGCCAGCGCCCGACCCGCGCCGCGTAGACCAGGACCGCCGCCTCGGGCGAAGCGTCGGGCCGCGGCAGCAGCCCGGCGCTCGACCAGTCGGCCGCGGCCCAGCTCGCGGGAAGGTCGTCGCGCAGCGTCCACCAGGCGACGCGGGCCGCCAGCGGAACGACGAAGACGAGGAGCAGGATCAGGATCAGGCGGACGGCGAACATCGCGCCTCACCTGCCCGGCTCCCGTGGCGCCATCATGGCGCGGGGCCGGGGCACGTTCGCGCGCCCCGGCCGGCGTCGGTCAGGCGCTACGCACGGGTGGTTGCATCTGCACCGAGCGTACACCGTTACCGTCCATCACGATCTGGATGGTGATGTTTACGACTTGTGAAGGATTAGGTCCTGTGTTTGCCTGGTTAACGGAGTTTAAACGGGCCCAACCGTTCTGCGGGCTAATCTCTAAAGCGACCGTTTGGGGGTCGCGGACGGGATCCGGACGGGTGGGGATGACTGGGGAGATCGTTCCGATTTTCATCAGTGTTGTCCTTTTTAGCCACGGTTCTTGTTCGGAAGAGACTGTTGCAGGTCGCGTGCCTGCCATGGGGTCGCCACGTTTGCCGCCCAAGAGCGCGCACCCCCTCAGGCCCGTCCGCCGAACGCTCCCAGGTCCCCGATGCCACCGATCTCCCGCCGCTTCCTCCTTCGCGCCGCCGCGCTGGGTCTGACGACCACCGCGCTCGGCGGTTGCCTGGGCACGGGCGGCGGCACCACCGGATCGGTCGCCGCGGTCGCGGAGGAGCCCACGATCCTCGTCGCCACCACGCGGCGCCCGACGCCGTCCGGGGCGCGGCCCTGGTTCTCGGGCGAGCGGGGGCGAGGCCTCGCCTTCGCCCGGGCGCGGCTGGCGGGGTCCGGCGGGTCGCTCGTGGGCCGCATCGCGGGCGCGGTCGGCGGGGAATGGTCCGTGGCGGAGGTCGAGGCGCCCGTGGTCGAGCGCGCTGCGGAGGCCTTCGCGGGCGCGGCGCTCGGCCGGGACGTGCTCCTCTATGTGCACGGCTACCGCGAGACCTTCGAGACCGCGGCCGCGAGCGCCGTCGACCTGTCGCGGGGCATCGCCTTCCGGGGCGCCACGGGGCTCTTCGCCTGGCCGTCGGGCGGCTCCACCTTCGATTATGCCTATGACCGCGAGAGCGCCCTGTGGTCGCGCGACGGGCTCGAGGAGCTGCTGCTCGCGCTCGCCGGCTCGCCCAGCGGCGGGCGCGTCCACGTGGTCGCCCATTCCATGGGCTCGTTCCTGACGCTCGAGACCCTGCGGCTCCTGCGCGCGTCCGGGGGCGAGGCCGCCATGGCCCGGATCGGCTCCGTGACCCTGGCGTCCCCCGACGTGGACATCGACCAGTTCGTGGGCGCGGTGGAGCGGCTGGGGCCGGACGCGCGCAAGATCACGGTGATCTCCTCCGTCAACGACCGCGCCCTGGAGCTGTCCCGGCGCCTGGCCGGGGGCGTGGCCCGGGCGGGCGCGGCCGAGCGCGAGAAGCTCGCGCGCCTGGAAACGCTGGGGGTGCGCGTCGCCGACGCGTCGGAGTTCGCCTCCGGCCTCATCAACCACGACCTCTTCCTCACCAACCCGGACGTGAAGGCCGTGGTGCGCCGGGCCATCGAGCGCTCGGGAGCTTGACCCCAAGGCCGTGGTGCGCCGCGCCGTCGAGCGCTCAGGAGCTTGACCCCAAGCCCGTGGTGCGCCGCGCCGTCGAGCGCTCCGGGGCTCGACCCCGAGGCGGTGGCTCTCCGCGCCGCCGATCCCCCGGGGGCTTAACCCCACGGCAACCTTAATGGGGTTTTCTCGCCCCAGCGGCGCGTTGTGTCGGCCGCTGCGAGGTGCGGGATGACTCATTCGCTCACGGCGCAGCCCGGGGACATCCCGGCGGAGCGGCCCGTCACGGTGGGCCAGGTCACGGGCGCGCTGCGCCGGCGCTGGCGCTGGGTCGCTGCGCCGGTCCTGCTGGCGCTTGCGGCGTCGGGCGCCTTCGTGGCGCTCGCGACTCCCCGCTACACGGGCGAGGCCCGCCTCATCCTGGAGCCCCGCGACGGCTTCTATACCCGCCCCGACAAGGAGCGCACCGCCGACCCGCTCATCGACGAGCAGGCGGTGGCGAGCCAGGTCCAGGTGATCCTGTCGCGCGACCTCGCCCGCGAATCGATCAAGCGGCTGGGCCTCGTCGGCAATCCCGAGTTCGACCCCGCGAGCGGGGAGATCGGGGCGGTGCGCCGCGTCCTCATCCTGCTGGGCGTCGCCAAGAATCCCTTCGACCGCCCGCCCGAGGACCGGCTGTTCGAGAACTGGTACGAGAACCTGAAGGTCTTCGCGGTCGGCAAGTCGCGGATCGTGGCGATCGAGTTCCGCTCCCGCGACCCGGAGCTGGCCGCGCGCGCCGCCAACACCGTGGCGGAGGTCTATCTGGAGGGCCAGGAGGCGGCCAAGAAGGACACGGCCCGCAGCGCCTCCACCTGGCTCGGCTCGACCATCGAGGGCCTGCGCGCCCGCGTCGAGGAGGCGGAGGCGAAGGTCGAGGCCTTCCGCTCGCGCTCGGGGCTCCTGATGGGGGCGCTCAACAGCACGGTGCCGAGCCAGCACCTGGCCGAGCTCAACACCCAGCTCGCCGCCGCCCGCACGGCCCAGGCCGATTCCCAGGCCAAGGCGAAGCTCATCCGCGACCTCATCCGCACCGGCCGCCTGTTCGAGATCCCCGACGTCGCCAACAACGAGCTCATCCGCCGCCTCATCGAGCAGCGGGTGACCCTGCGGGCCCAGATCGCGCTCGAGTCGCGCACCCTGCTGCCGGCCCATCCCCGGCTCAAGGAGCTCGGCGCCCAGATCGCCGACCTGGAAGGCCAGATCCGCGGCGCCGCCGAGCGCACCGTGCGCACGCTGGAGAACGATGCCCGCATCGCCGGCTCGCGCCTGGAGACCCTCCAGGCCGCCATCGACGCCCAGAGCCGGGTGGTGTCGACCGCCAACGAGAGCGAGGTGCAGCTGCGGGCGCTCGAGCGCGAGGCCAAGGCCCAGCGCGAGCAGCTCGAATCCTATCTCGCGCGCTATCGCGAGGCCATGGCCCGCGATTCCCGCAACGCGGCCCCCGCGGATGCCCGCATCGTCTCGCGGGCGGTGGTGCCCGACAGGCCGTCCTTCCCCAAGCCGCTCCCGACCGTGGCGCTGGCGGTGCTCGCGGCCCTGCTCCTGTCGGCCGGCGCCATCGCGGCCCGCGTGCTGCTCGCCGCCCCGCCCGCGCCCCCGCGCCGGGAGCCCGACGCCGCCTTCGACCAGCAGCTCGCGGCCGTGCCCCGGCCGGCGCCCCGGCCCGTCGCCTTCGAGGCGTCGCCGATGCCGACGCCCGCCGCGCCGCCCGCGCCCCCCGCCGGCGAGGAGGTCCCCATCGAGCCGGCCGCCGCGCCCCCGGCGCCCGCCGAGGCGCCGATCCCGGTGCCCGCGGCGGCACCCTCCGACTATCTCTCGGGACTGATCGCGCGCCTGTCGCGGGCGGCCCCCGCCGAGCGCGGCCGCCGGGTGCTGGTGGTGGGGCTCGAGTCGCCCTGGCGCGCCCGCCGGCTCGCGGGCGAGCTCGGCCGGGCGTTGTCCGCCGAGGCCCCCGCGATCCTCGTGCGCCTCGACGAGCCCGGCCCCGTGCGCCGGCCGGGCTTCGCGGATCTCGTGGCGGGCGACGCCGCCTTCGCGGACGTGATCGTGCGCGAGACCCAGTCGCGCCTTCACGTGGTGGAGGCCGGGGCCGTCGAGGGCCTCGCCCTCGCCGACGAGGAGGACGGGGTCGAGATCGCGCTCACCGCCTTCGACCAGACCTATGACTGGGTGATCGCGCTCGCCCACCGCCCGGATCCGGCCCTGGCGGGGATCATGGCCGAGCGGGTCGACGCCGTGGTGATCGCCTCCGCGGACGAGGCCACCAGCGAGCGCCTCGTCGACCTCTACGAGCTCGCCCGCGGGCCCGGGGTCGCCGACGTGGTGGTGGTGCGCGAGCTGGGCGCGGTCGCGGCGGTCGCGGCCTGAGCCCTCAGGCGCGGCCAGCGGGGAAGGGCACCACGTCGACCATGTAGCCCCGCCGGTCCTGGACGCTCACCACCCAGCCGTCCCAGACCACGCTCGCCGGCGCGTCCCGCATGAGGTCGCAGGCCACCAGCGTCGCCACGCCCGCGATCTGCCGCTTCGAGCGCGCCACGCGCCCCCGCCGATCGACCACGAGCGAATGCCCGTCCGTGCAGTGGAAGTAATGCCTGGCCACGACCCGTCTCCCATCGCGGATGACCTCGCGCTGAACCTCGCCGTTACGCGGGGCTTGTGACGATGAAACGGCGAAGACCGGGAGCGAATCAGGGGAAAAGCGCAGGAGGTGGGGTTGTGCACGCTATGCACGGGATTCACAGGGTGGACGGGGGGCGGGGTAGTGTCTCAGTTTGAATTTGCTGCGGGAACGGGAGGTGTTGGTTCGGGGCTCACGCGGTCAACGGCGATCGTCACGGTCGCGGTGACGACCCGCTGCCCGTACTCGTTCCGCACCTCGACGGTGATGGACCGCGCACCGCCCTTCGGGAGCAATTCGCGCCCGATCTCGGCCGCAGCCTCAGCAGCTGCTCGTTCGGCCGCATCAAGGCTTGTGAACCCTAACCCCATGTCGTCACTGACGAACCGAACGCCCTCTCGGACGTCGAAGTAGAAGCGGCGCTTGCCGGGGACCACAGGGGGCATCCCGAAGGCGTCTTCCTGGGGGGAGGGTTCGTCACTCATGGGCTCTAAACGCCTCCGAGATCCGCTGAGCCGCCAAACAAGCCCTGATTATGCCGGCAGAGCCAGCTTTTTCTTGTACGGTCCCCGTTTCCCCGATTTCGGCTGCGCCGCCTCCACCAACGCGGCAATGTCCTCCATCGACCACAGACGATCCGTGACGCACGCCGCCATGGCAGGGGTCATCTTGAGCGTCTTGTGGATGCGGACGAAGCTGTAGAACACGAAGTAGAGCGAAAGGGCGTGGAAATGGTTCTCGATCTTCTTCGAGAACGCGTTCGTCAGTCGCGTGAACCGGCGCATCCCCATCGCGCGATCTCTGCCCGCCGCTTCGGCGTCATGTTCTTGGCCCGAGCGGCGCCGCCCGTGCGCCCGAGCGCAGCAGCGGCTTCGTCCTTGGCCGGCCTCTCGGGCTCGGCGTCGTACTCTTCCTGCGCCTCGCCCGTGGCGATCTGGGCGACGCGGATGGCGTTGGCGATCACGTCGGCGGGGCGCTTGGGCTTGTGGTCGTTCGGCATGTCACACTTTGTTCCTGATGGTTTTCAGCAACAACTCGACCTCGGCTAGGGGCATGGCGCTTGAACTCCAGTTGCCCTCATCGAGCCGATCATTGGGAGGGAAAAGGAAGCTGTGATTGTCGCCGCGATGGGTGGTGATGAAGCCCGGCGCCTCAACCCTGTAGTGGGGCATGTCCCCAGTTCCGGTCACGCCGATGCGGACGAGAACGGGCGCGCCGTGCGCTTTCTGGGCCTTCTTAGCGTTGTGATAAACGTGGCTCACATATTGGTCGCGATCGCCGAGCTTGCTCACGATGCTGGCGATTGTCGCGTCGCCAGGAATGCCCCGTGCTGACATGTGCCCTCCATGCTTTGCGCCAAGCATGCCGGAGGCCGCGCCCTCGCGCGAGCGGGTCAAGCCCGATCGAAATTCAAACTGACCCGCTACCTGCGCGATATCGCCCTTGCGTCCTGTTTGCCAGACCGAGGCACGCAGCTGCCGCGCCCAGGGGATGCCTGTCCTCGCTTGCATCATGCCGACGGGTGTCCTGTGGCTCGAACGCGGGGACGAGAGCAACGTGCAGTCCGGGATCGAGGGGATGCACGGAGAACATGACAAGGCGGATCGAGCGGTCGAACACGCTGCCTGTGAAACAAAGCCGTAAGCTCCACGTGCATGTTCTGAAACAGAGCTGAAACACGTCTGCGTGTTATCAAGCACATCCGCTGTTTTTGATCGCATCCATAAGCTCTCTTACGCTTCTTGGAGAAGCTGATCAGAGAGGACAGATTGATGTACATGAACAACACGCTCACGAGCCGGATGCCGGTGATGCAAACCGAGGTCGATCCGCTCGTGCGATACGGGACGTCCGACAACGACACCCTGGTTGCGGCTCCGGGCGGCACCTTCTCCGACCCGAGCCGCACCTATGCGGGGGGCGGGGACGACGTGGTGCTCGGAACGGGCGGCGTGGACCACATCTGGGGTGGTTCCGGCAACGACGCGATCTACGGCGGCAGCGGAGACGACAAGCTCTACGGCGGCAGCGGCGACGACAAGCTCTACGGCGGCGCAGGCTTCGACTGGATCGAGGGCGGCGAGGGCAACGACGTGCTCAGCTCGGGCTCGGGCATCTCGCACCTCGACGGCGGCGCCGGCAACGACACGCTGATCGGCTCGACGGACGACATCTCCGCCCTGTTCGGCGGCGACGGTCACGACACGTTCTACTTGAAGGCGACGGATCCGATCGAGGGCATGAACTTCGTCACCGGCGGCGCCGGCTGGGACGTTCTCGTTCTCGATCAGATCGCGCCCGGCTCGGACGTCACCATCGAGCAGAGCTACGGCCAGTCCTACAAGCTCCGGTGGGAGGACAACCTCGGCCGCGACCACGTCGACGTCATCGACCATATCGAGCAGTTCAACGTGGGTGGCGTCTACTACACCTTCGAGCAGCTCTTCGTCTGAGAGTCGCTCTATCCCGTTGCCCGAGAAAACCCCGCCCGGCGCTCGTCGGGCGGGGAGTCGTGGGCGTAGAAGAGCCCGCAGTCGAGGCCGCGCGCAAGCCCCTCGTCGTCGAATAGGTCGCGAGCCCGGCGGACAAGAAGGGGCCCCGCCGCGGAATGGGATGCGCGACGGGGCGCAGTTGAGAGGAAGCGCCAGCGGACGACCGGCCACCGCAAGATCGTGGATGTTGGTTAATGCTCCGTAAACGAAAAAGCCCGCCGCGGTCGGATGGGGGGCGGGGTCGTGTCTCGGTTTGACATCCGACGCCTCTTGACCCGCTCGCGCGAGGGCGCGGCCTCCGGTATGCTTGGCGCGACGCATGGGGGCCCGGGATGGCAACGACGCCGGACAAGTTCAAGCCGAAGGAACGCCGCAAGGCATCGCCCGGCAAGCGCGTCACGCTGTCCGCGGACGAGCGCAAAGCCTACGAGGAGACGGTCAAGCGGATGGGGGACAAGGAGCGGGAGCACGGGCAGTTCCTCCCCGACGACCTGAAGCGAAAGCGGTGATGTCCACAAACCGCAAGCGCCCCGGACGGCCCGCCGGCGTCGTCGTGATCGGATCACGCGTCGCGAGCCGATCGTCCACAAGAACCTCGAACGGATGCAGGGTGCGGCGATCGGCTGGAGGGGCGCAAGCACGGCAGCCCGGGCAGCGCATCACGGCCGCCTCGAGGCCGTTCATGACGGCAGGAGCCCCCGACGCCCAGGTTCAAGCTTTGGCACCGACCCGCTCCCGGTCGCGTCTCGCCTTGCATGCCGCTCCGCCTCGACCCGCTCGCGCCGGGGCGCTGCGTCCGGTACGGTGGGCGCGACGCATGGGAGTCGCTGGATGTCGGACCGACGCGAGCTGTACCGCAGCCCGAATGGGGATTCCTGGTTCCTCGGCCGGGAGCCGACGAACGGCCAGGCCTTCGTCATCCATCAGCCGAACGGCCCGTCCGGCGGGCGGCTCAGCCATATCGAGCTCGGCTCGTTCCTGAGGGACGGGGCCGACCGGCCGGAGCAGCGCGCGCTGCTGCGCCTCATCGGGACGCTCGTGGACTTGCCCCCTTACGCCGAGCGCGCCTAGGCGCCCCGCGCGAGCGCGTGGCGTCGCCGATCGGCTGCCCTGGCGGCGGTTTCGCCCGCCCCCGCCCCATGCGATAACCGCCCCGCGTCCCGGGAGAACCCCCATGAGCGTCATCGCCACCGTCGCGGAGCTGGAGCGGATCTACGGCGAGCCGGGCGCCGCCTCCACGGTCAAGGAGGTGGACCGGATCACGCCGCATTACCGGGCCTTCGTCGAGGCCGCGCCCTTCGTGGCGCTCGCGACGAGCGGGCCCGAGGGGCTCGACTGCTCGCCGCGCGGCGACCGGCCGGGCTTCGTGCGGGTGCACGACGAGCGCACCCTCATGATGCCGGACCGGCACGGCAACAACCGGATCGATTCCTTGCGCAACATCGTGCGCGATCCGCGGGTGGGCCTGCTCTTCCTCGTGCCGGGCCAGGGGAACACCCTGCGGATCAACGGCCGGGCGCATCTCTCGGTCGACGAGACGCTTCGCGCCTCCTTCGCGGTGGAGGGCAAGGCGCCGCGCTCCGTCATGGTGATCGCGGTCGAGACCGTGTTCTTCCAGTGCGCGCGGGCGATCGTGCGCTCGGGGCTGTGGACGGACGAGCAGCGGGCCGCCGCGCCCGCGCTGCCCTCCGCGGGCGAGATCCTGGCGGCGCTTTCGGCGGGCGAGGTCGGGGGCGAGGCCTATGATCGCGCCTGGCCGGAGCGGGCGGCCCAGACCCTCTGGTAGGCGCTCACCCCTCCCAGTCGAGTTCGACCGCCCCGCGCCCGCGCCGGCCCGCCGTCACGATGACGGGCGCGCCCACGGGCACGCGGTCGTAGAGGTCGACGATGTCCTGGTTGAGGAGGCGGATGCAGCCCGAGGACACCGCCTGGCCGATGGACCAGGGCTCGTTGGTGCCGTGGATGCGGTAGAGCGTGTCCCGGCCGCCCTGGTGGAGATAGAGGGCACGGGCGCCGAGCGGGTTGTCGAGCCCGCCGGGCATGAAGGTGGGCAGGTCGGGGCGCCGGCGCAGCATGGCGGCGGGCGGGCGCCAGGAGGGCCATTCCGCCTTGCGGCCGATCCGCGCCGCGCCGGTCCAGGAGAAGCCCTGGCGCCCGACGCCGATGCCGTAGCGCAGGGCCGAGCCGCCGCGTCCCACGAGATAGAGGAAGCGCGCGCCCGTATCGACCACGATGGTGCCGGGCCCCCCGGGGCCGTCATAGGCCACGCCCTGGCGGCGCAGCGACGGGTGCAGGCGCGACGGGTCCACCGACGGCACGGCGCGCCGGCGGTCGGGGATCGTGCCCCGGTACCAGTCCTCCGCGTCCTCCGGCGCCAGGGGGTCGGCGTCGGGGTCGTATTCGTCCTCGTCAAGGAAGCCGTAGGGCAGGCCGCGGGACTGGGCGGCGGCCGGACCGGCGGCGCCCGCGGCGGCCAGGAGGGCGAGGAAGCTGCGTCGCGACAGGATCACGGGGGAGCCTCGGCTGTGGGTGGGTCGTCCCCTCTTAACAGCCGCGCTCTTGGGCGAAAACTGGGCGACGTCAGTCCTTGAGGATCTGCGCCAGCTTCTTGAGCTGGCGCACCGCGTCCTCGAGCTCGTTCAACGCGATGGTCCGGGTGCCCGACTTGATGGCGCGTCCGCAATCGTCGAGCTGGTTCTCCACGATGGTCTTGATGGCGGCGGCGATCTGGGCCTTGGTCATCGGCGGGTCCTGCGGGGCTGACGCGCCCGACAATCGCGAGGGAGGGTTAAGGACGGGTGAGCGGGCCGGTCAGCGCGCCCGGAACAGGTCGCGGTGGGCGGGCGCGAGGTGCGGGGCGAGCACGTCCCCCGGCACGAAGGCCTCGACCACGTGGGCGAGGAAGCGCCCCGAGCCGTAATGGATATTGATCCCCGCGACGCGCCCGTCCGGGCCGGCGGCGAGCGTCCAGGCCTTGAAGGAATCCGGCTCCGCCTTGATGGCCTCGAGGATCCCGGGGCCGTCGCCCGCCTGATCCCGCAAAGCCGCCCGCACCCCGTCGCGCAGCGCCGCCAGCGCGGGGCCGTCGGGGGCGGTCTCGGCGAGGAGGTCGCTGAGCGCCAGCGCCTTCTGCCCCTGCCGGTCCCAGACGAAGCCCTCCGGCACGAAGATCGGGCGGGCGCCGCCCCAGGCCTCCTGGCGCGTGGCGAGGATGCTCACGTAGCGGTCCGTCGCGGCGGTGCGCGCGACGTCCCATGTGAAGGCAAGGGGCGTCCGTTCGCCGGGCGGCTTGCCCCTGGCCTCGGCCGCCGCCGTCCGCGCGGCCTCCTCCACGGCAAGGCGCGCCTCGCGCACGAGGTGCCGCGCGACGTCCGGGTCCCCCGCGAGGCCGCAGGGCACCTCGGCCCGGGCTTCGACGATCGAGGGGCGCAGGACCCGTGCCTTGAAGGGCGCAGGGCAGGCGAGCGCCGGCGTGGCGAGGAGCGCGAGGAGGAGGGCGGGGGCTTGGCGCATGGGAGGCGATCCGGATGACGCCCCACCATGGCACGGGCCTGTTGCGGGCGTGTTGCGCGCCTATTCCGCCGCCTGGCGGGGCCCGTAGCCCAGCCGCGCGCTCAGCTCGTGCAGGAGCTTCTCGGCCGCGTCCGCGATGACGGTGCCGGGCGGGAAGATCGCCGAGGCGCCGGCCTCGAGAAGCGCGTCGAAGTCGCCGGGCGGGATGACGCCGCCCACCACGATCATGATGTCATCGCGGCCGAACCGTTCGAGCTCGCCCTTGAGCTCCGGCACCAGGGTCAGGTGGCCGGCGGCGAGCGACGAGACGCCGACGATGTGGACGTCGTTCTCGATCGCCTGGCGGGCCGCCTCGGCCGGGGTCGCGAACAGGGGCCCGATGTCGACGTCGAAGCCGAGGTCGGCGAAGGCCGAGGCGATCACCTTCTGGCCGCGGTCGTGCCCGTCCTGGCCCATCTTGGCGACCAGGATGCGCGGCCGACGCCCCTCGGCCTCGGCGAACGCCGCCACGACCTCCCGCGTCGACTCCACGTTGGACACGGACCCGGCCTCCTCCCGGTACACGCCGGTGATCGTGCGGATCA
>DASPJU010000623.1:0-3789 GCA_035628475.1 Salinarimonas sp.
CACATGCCACGGGTCGACGCGTCCACCCCAACGATACGCGTGAACGCCCATGCTGCGCCCAACGTCGCCGCTCGCGTCGGAACCCGGTTTCCGGTCGAGATCGTAGAAGACACGCTCTACCCAACAAACTTTGCCGTGCCATCCGCTGTGATGCGCCTGCCCGACGGCCAGAACGTCGGCATGGCGCATCAGACGAGCCCATGGGCTGCAGTTGCGATCGGCGAGAGGAACTAAGTGAACGGCAACCTGGGGGCGCCCACACCCACGCACATCCTAGCCGTCGAGAACTTAAGGCTCGCCATCGGCGGCGTGCATGTCGTCGACGGTGTTGATCTGACCATCGGCCGCGGCCGCATCCTGGCTCTGGTCGGGGAGAGCGGTTGCGGCAAGAGCTTGACGGCCCTTTCGATTTTAAGGCTGCTGCCGAAAGCTGCGCAGTTTATTAGCGGGCGAATTCTTTTCGGAGACCGTGATCTAGCGGCACTCAACGAGCGGGAATTAGGGGCGCTGAGAGGAAACGAGGTCTCGGCAATCTTTCAGGAGCCAATTACATCGCTCAATCCACTGATGAAATCTGGTCGCCAAGTTGCCGAAGCCCTGGTCCTTCACCGCGGCCTAGGTCCGAGGGACGCCTGGCGGGAGGCCATTGCCATGCTGGAACGCGTGGGGATTCCCGATCCGGAGCGGCGAGCAGACCAGTATCCCTTCGAAGCGTCGGGGGGCATGTGCCAGCGCATCATGATTGCATCAGCGCTCATCTGCCGGCCGAAGCTCCTCATCGCCGACGAGCCCACGACGGCGCTCGATGTGACCATTCAGGCCCAGATCCTCGAGTTGATGCGCCAGCTGCGGGACGAGGTCGGCACGGCAATCCTGCTGATCACACACGATATGGGCGTCGTCGCCGACATCGCCGACGACGTAGCAGTGATGTACGGCGGGCGCGTCGTCGAGAGCGGGTCAGTGGAGACGGTTTTCGCAGATCCGGCGCATCCGTACACCCGCCTCCTTCTAGCAACC
Source organism: Salinarimonas sp. (assembly GCA_035628475.1). GTDB lineage: Bacteria > Pseudomonadota > Alphaproteobacteria > Rhizobiales > Beijerinckiaceae > Salinarimonas_A. The sequence goes on from DASPJU010000623.1 coordinate 1,021, forward strand.
GTTCCTAAGCTCGACGGAGATCGGAAGACGGTTCTGCGGACGATCGAGGGAGCTGTGCCGAGTGCCGACGCTTGGCCGGAGGGATGTCGTTTTCGAACCCGATGTCCGCTAGCGGACGCCGTCTGTACGCGAACACCTCCACTCGCACCCGTGCGGGACCCCGTCAGGCGGGCCGCGTGCTGGCATGCTGATCGCGTTGCGGAGGTTGCATGACGCCGGCCGGCGAGGCACTCTTGAGCGTTCGCGACCTGCGGGTTCACTTCCCCGTTCGCGGTGGGTTGGTGAGGTCCGTCGATGGAATCTCCTTCGACATCCCAGCAGGGCGCACGGTGGCGCTCGTTGGTGAGAGTGGTTGCGGCAAATCCACGACTGCCTACGCGGTGCTCGGGCTCGAGCGGGTGACGAGCGGTGAGGTGCGCTTCGCAGGTTGCGACATAACTCATCTCGACAGAGCAGGCCGTCGCGCGCTCGCAGGCGAGATGCAGATCGTCTTCCAGGATCCCGGCGCCGCTCTCAATCCGAAGATGACGATTGCGGATAGCATCGCCGAACCGCTTGCCATCACGGGACAAGCCCGTTCCGTCCGGCAGGCGCGGGTGAGCGAGCTTCTCGACTTAGTCGGGTTGCCACAGGCTTTTGCTGGCCGGACCCCGAACGCCCTGTCGGGAGGCCAACGACAGCGCGTTGTCATTGCTCGCGCGCTTGCTCTCTCTCCGCGGCTTCTCGTCTTGGATGAGCCGGTGTCCGCGCTGGATGTTTCGATCCGCTCACAAATATTGAACCTGCTCGCGAAGCTCCAGGAGCACCTTGGGCTCGCATTTCTGTTTATCTCGCACGATCTATCGGTCGTGCGCCACATCGCCGATGATGTTCTTGTTATGTATCTTGGAACAATTGTCGAGCGAGGGCGAGTTGAAGATGTGTTTAGCGCTCCTGCGCATCCTTATACCGAAGCATTGCTGTCCGCGATTCCTTTGCCTGATCCGCGAACCCAGCGCCTTCGGCGCAAAATCATACTAGCTGGCGAACTGCCTAGTCCACTCAGCCCACCGCTGGGCTGCCCGTTTGTTACCCGCTGCTGGGAGAGGACTGAGCGCTGTGAACAGGCTAGGCCGCTTCTTGCACGATCCTCAAGCGGGAGTGACGCGGCGTGCTTGATACGTATCCCACAGGCTGATCCAGAAATCGCAGTATAAGCTAAACTGGTTAAGTCACTCGGGAGTGCTGACCACACGAGCTCATTTGGCGATGTGAGCTACACGTCAGAGGCGATGACCCGCATGGCCCTGTGGTCCTGACCCCGTTTGTGGTCCGGAGCTAATGCAAATTTTCGGGCCTGTTGGTCGCCTCCCGGAGCTTGGACCAGGCTAAGGCTCCGAGTCCTCCATCCGCGAGGACCGACTAACCGTACTGGTGGCGCACCTCACGTCCGCCACGACGATCTGCAACGTATATCCACGATGTCTGCTTCTGGGGAATGGCCCAGCCAGCCTCAATGACACCCCTGGGCGCTGAGCGGACCGACGTCTGAAGCTGGCCGATTGCAGACTGGCGGCTTCCGGCATCTGCGCGCCGGAAGCGGACGTTCCTCTCACTCGTCTCAAGGTCTCGGCCTGACCCGTAGAGAGGACATTCTGGGTTTCGCTCATCAAACAGGCCGTGCAGCCGCTCTCGCTCGAAGAAGGCTCGGGCGGACGATTAGTTAGGGAGGCGTGTTCAATAGGCGGCTCCTTCCGGCGGTCGGGAGAGCAGGCCGGGTTGGGGCTGGTCGCCGGCGGTGTCGCACGTGAGCGCCAGCGCCAGTGCCAGCGGTTGGCAGCGGCAATCGCCACACCCCCGTTCTTTGCGGCACGGAGCGCATCCGCGGAGGCGATGCACGGGTAATCCCTCTCACTCTCGACTGGAGATCCTGCTCATGATTGCCCGCCCTCCCGCACTCGCTCTTCTCGCCCTCTGCATGCTCACGTATCCCGTTGGGGCGGGGACCTACGAATCGTGGCCTGTCCTGCCGCCCGACTTCCCGAGCACGGGCGGCGGCGACATCATGATCAGAAATTACCGTCCAATCGTGATTGGCGGGATCTGCGCCACGCCTTTCACGGCAACAGAGCCGAACGGTACGATCCACCGGAACGTCGTTGAGTTTGAAGCCGTGCCGGTCGCAGGTGGGGTTCTGTGCCGCAATGGACGCTGGCGCGCGGAGAACGGCCAGGCGAGCGGGACAACACCGCTCCAGGTCTTCATCAAGAACGGGATCGTTCGAGGCACCGTGCCCCCGGATGCAAAATAGGTTTGTTCTTGGAGCTACCGCCAGCCACGCACCGACCGGCTTGGCCGGGACGACGGTGACAAGCTTGTTGACTACCTGGGTGCCTTCGGCCGCGACCGGAGCGGCGACCAGTCCTCTCGCTTTTGCGCCCCAGGCCGCAACCCGGAGCACAGCTGCTTCCTTGTCACGAGGACACAGGACTGACTCCCTCCGGGACCTCACTCCTGGCCCGCATCAGCAATATGTCTGTACGGCAGGCGCGCCTCACTCGAACGTGACAGGACATGAGCTTGCTCCTACGGCTCCGCTGCAGAAAGCTGTTCTTCGGCAGCGCCGATCACTCACAAGCCCTGTCAACGCGGCGCCCATCCGGAGGAGCAGTCATGACCGCTCGGCCTTTTCTGTCCGCTTTCACGATAGCGGCCGGACTGATCGCCTGCGGCGTCCCAGCTCATGCCGCCGATCCGGAAGCGATCGTCAACGGCATGTTCGCCCTGTCG
>DASPJU010000624.1:0-8756 GCA_035628475.1 Salinarimonas sp.
AGCCAGGCCTCGCGCAATAGATCTCTTTACAAGAAGAATTGCCGTCCCGGCGCGTCAGGCCGGGCGGCGGGCGCGCAGGGCGGCGGTGAGGGTGCCGTCGTCGAGGTAGTCGAGCTCGCCGCCGACCGGCACGCCATGCGCAAGGCGCGTGACGGCGACATTGGCGTCGTGCAGCAGGTCGGTGATGTAGTGCGCGGTGGTCTGGCCGTCGACCGTGGCGTTGAGCGCCAGGATCACCTCCGTGACCGCCGGGTCGGAGGCGCGCTCCACCAGCGCCTCGATATGCAGGTGCTCGGGCCGCACCCCGTCGAGCGGCGAGAGCACGCCGCCCAGCACGTGGTAGCGGCCGGGCACCGCGCCGGAGCGCTCCAGCGCCCAGAGGTCCGACACGTCCTCCACCACCACGATGAGGCCGTCGTCGCGCTTGGGATCGGTGCAGATCGTGCACGGGTCCGAGGTGTCGACATTGCCGCAGGAGCGGCAGACCACGACCCGCTCGGCGGCGATCCGCATGGCGTCGGCCAGCGGGCCGAGCAGGGTCTCGCGCTTCTTGATCAGGTGCAGCGCCGCGCGGCGCGCCGAGCGCGGCCCCAGGCCAGGCAGGCGCGCCATGAGCTGGATGAGACGCTCGATCTCGGGACCGGCGACGGAACGGGACATCGGGGCTCGCGGGGTAGGATGAGGGCGTCCGACACGGGGCGCCGACCCCCTTGATATGGGATCGAAGCCCTTGAGGTTCAAGCCGAAAGCGGCCCTCAGGCCGCCCGCGCCAAGCTCTCGAACAGGCCCCGCCCGTCGGTGCCGCCGACGAGATCGTCGATCAGGTTTTCGGGGTGGGGCATCATGCCGAGCACGTTGTGCCCCTCCGAGTAGATGCCGGCGATGGCGTTGAGCGAGCCGTTGACGTTGGCGTCCGTCACCGTCTCACCGGCGCGGTTGCAATAGCGGAAGGCGACGCGGCCCTCGCCCTCGATCCGGCGGATCGTCTCGTCGTCGGCGAAATAATTGCCCTCGCCATGCGCCACGCAGACGTCGATCACCTGGTCCTTCGCGTAGGCGCGGGTGAAGGCGGTGTCGGCGCGCTCGACCCTGAGCGTCTGCCGGTGGCAGAGGAAACGCAGATTGGCGTTGCGCATGAGCACGCCCGGCAGGAGCCCTGATTCGCACAGGATCTGGAAGCCGTTGCAGATGCCGAGCACCAGGCCGCCCCGGGCCGCGTGCGCACGCACCGCGTCCATGACGGCAGCGCGGCCCGCGATGGCCCCGCAGCGCAGGTAATCGCCATAGGAGAAGCCGCCGGGCAGCACCGCGAGGTCGGTGCCGGGGGGGAGCTCGGTCTCGGCGTGCCAGACCTTCACGGCCTCGGCGCCCGAGGCGCGCAGGGCGCGCAGCACGTCGCCCTCGCGGTTGGAGCCGGGAAAGACGATGACGGCGGCCTTCATGACGCGATCTCGACCCGGTAGTTCTCGATCACCGTGTTGGCCAGCAGCCGCTCGCAGGCGGCCTTGAGCGCGGCTTCCGCCTCACCCTGATCGGCCGCGTCGAGCTCGACGTCGAAGACCTTGCCCTGGCGCACGCTCGCCACGCCCTCGACGCCCAGCGAGCGCAGGGCCCCCTCGATGGCCTTGCCCTGCGGATCGAGGACGCCGGACTTGAGGGTGACGGTGACGCGGGCTCTCATGGCGGCTCCCTTCGGCTGGCCGGGAGGGGCTTAGCCCCATCGGGGACGGGAGACAACCCGGGGAAGGAGGTCAGGGCCCCAGCCGCGCCGCCGCGGCCTCCCGGGCGGCGGCGAGCGTCGCCCCGGCGTCGTCGCCGATGGCCAGGACCAGGCTCAGCGTGCCGCCCTCGAGACGGCCGAAGGCGGCGCCATGGGCGGGGGCGCGGCGGCCGTCCTCCGGGGCGAGGACGACGGCGAAGCCCGGGACCGCGCCGGTCCCGACGGACCGCAACTCGACCCGCGCGCGCGCCCGGCGCCGCTCGCGACGGGCGTCGCGCGCCTGGAGATCGGCCGCGAGGCGCCCCGGCTCGCGCAGCATCGCGACCGCGGCGCGGGCGTCGTCGCCTTGGAGCGTCACGAGCGCCACCATGAGCTTGTGCGGGCAATCGGCGGAGAGGCAGGCGATCAGGGCCTCGGGCCGCCCGCGGTCCTCCGCGAGCCATCCGCGCAGGGGCAGCGCGACCCAGCGGTCGTCCGACGACACGCCCTCGATCCCGCGCGGGGCATAGGCGCAGCCCGCGAGGACGAGGACGCAGAGGAGAAGGAGGAAGGGGCGCTTCATGGACGAATCGTCGGGGGACACGGCAGGATGACCGGCTCTCGTTGCGATTCGGTTGGCGCCCCTCGCGGCTGGAGCATGGTCGAGCGAGGTGGATCCGGCTCACGTGGCGACCCGGAGAGCCGCGTCGGCGCAAACGACCCGGGGGCCCCGCGGGGCAGGGCCGGATCACCCGATGAACGGCATCAGCCCCGTCGTGATGGCGAGCGAGACCGCCACGATCACAGCCGCCTCGCGCAGCGTGAAGAGAGGCGGACGGCGCGGCTCCAAGGCTATTTCCTGATCCATGACGCAACACCCATGCATCGATCCTTTGGTCCCGTGGGACGAGGCGACTCATGCACGGCGCGCCGCAGGAGTCGATAGCCTACGCTAACCCAGCGTTAAGCTGGAGCAGCGCGGCCCCGCGACATGAAAAAGCCCGGCGCGAGGCCGGGCTTGACAGGTTTCGGGTGTGCGCCTCGGCTCACTGGACGAGGCGGGGGCCCCCGGTCTGCACCTTCTCGTTCTCGGCCAGGATGCCGAGCCGGCGCGCCACCTCCGAATAGGCCTCGATCAGGCCGCCCAGGTCCCGGCGGAAGCGGTCCTTGTCGAGCTTGTCGGCGGACTTGATGTCCCACAGGCGGCAGGAATCGGGGGAGATCTCGTCGGCGACGACGATGCGCATCATCTCGCCCTCCCAGAGCCGGCCCGTCTCCATCTTGAAGTCGACGAGGCGGATGCCGACGCCCAGGAAGAGGCCCGACAGGAAGTCGTTGACCCGGATGGCCAGCGCCATGATGTCGTCGATCTCCTGGGGCGTCGCCCAGCCGAAGGCGGTGATATGCTCCTCGGAGACCATCGGGTCGCCGAGCTTGTCGTTCTTGTAGTAGAACTCGATGATCGAGCGGGGCAGCTGCGTGCCCTCCTCGAGGCCCAGCCGCTGGGCGAGCGAGCCCGCCGCGACGTTGCGCACCACCACCTCGAGGGGGATGATCTCGACCTCGCGGATGAGCTGCTCGCGCATGTTCAGCCGGCGGATGAAGTGCGTGGGCACGCCGATGTCGTTGAGGTGCTGGAAGACGAACTCGCTGATGCGGTTGTTCAGCACGCCCTTGCCGTCGATGATCTCGTGCTTCTTGGCGTTGAAGGCGGTCGCGTCATCCTTGAAGTGCTGGATGAGCGTGCCGGGCTCGGGACCTTCGTAGAGGACCTTCGCCTTGCCCTCGTAGATGCGACGGCGGCGGTTCATAGGCGTATACCGTGAGTTGAGGAAGTCCATGGAAATGGGCCGGGGCTCCGCACGTGTGGTTCGAGATCCGCGGCTCGACGGGGGCGGGCGCAGGGTCGCAAGCCTCAAGCCTCCCGCTTGGCGGCAACCTACCCGATCGGGCGGCGCAGCACAACGAGCCTCATGCCGGTCTCATCGCGAGGGCAGATAAAGCATGAAAGCGGCCGATCCAAGGCCCGCCGGTCCCGGCGTCGGGCGCCGTGGCGCCGGTCTGGCGCGGCCCGCGCGCGCGGGCTATGAGGATGGCCGACCCGTGGGAACGCAACATCAAGGGACGGACCGATGACCACCTTCGACAGCCGCAAGGACGCCTTCGAGAACAAGTTCGCGCACGACGAGGAGCTGCGCTTCAAGGCCACGGCCCGGCGCAACAAGCTCCTGGGCCTGTGGGCCGCCGAGAAGCTCGGCAAGAGCGGCGCCGAGGCCGAGGCCTACGCGAAGTCCGTGGTGATGGCCGATTTCGAGGAGGCCGGGGACGATGACGTGATGCGCAAGGTGCGCGGCGATCTCGAGGCCGCAGGTGTCGCGAACCCCGAGCCCCAGATCCGGCAGGCCATGAACGAGCTCATGCACAAGGCCGTGGCCGCCATCCAGGCCGGCCAGTAGGCCCCGCCCGCCGTCCCAGGCGGCTCCGGATCCCGGAGCCGCCTTCTTCGTCTCCGGGCCGGATCGAAACGCGGGATCATTCATGAGCCGCGATCAGCGCCCGCCAGCCACAGGGGTCGTCCCATGCCCGCCGTCCCGTCGCTTCCCGACCGCCTCCGGGCCGGTCCCCCGGCTCTCACGGCCTGGTGCGGCCTGCCCGACGCCTCCGTGCCGGCGCTGCTGGCCCGGGAGGATTTCGACGCGGTCACGATCGACATGCAGCACGGCGCGATCGATTTCGCGGCCACGGTCCGGGCGATCCCGCTGATCGCCGCCGCCGGCAAGCCCGCGATCGTGCGCGTGCCGGTGGCCGAGTTCGCCACCGCCTCGCGCCTGCTCGACGCCGGGGCCTCGGGCATCATCGCGCCGATGATCAACACGATAGAGGACGCGCGCCGGCTCGCCGCCTTCACCAAGTTCCCGCCGCTGGGCGAGCGCTCCTGGGGGCCGCACGGCGGCCTGACCGTGACGGGGCTCGCGCCGGGGGCCTATTTCGCCGGCGCCAACGGCCTCGCGGCGACCTTCGCCATGGTGGAGACCCGGGAGGCGCTCGCCATCGTGGACGACATCCTCGCGGTCGAGGGCGTCGACGCGATCTTCATCGGCCCGTCCGACCTCTCCATCGCGCTCTCGAACGGCCGCTCCCTGGACCCGGCGAGCCGGGAGGTCGACGAGGCCCTCGACCACGCGATCGCCCGGACCCGGGCCGCGGGCAAGCTCATCGGCGTCTACGCGGCGAGCGGCGCCCGCGCCGCCGAGCTCGTGGCCAAGGGCTTCGACCTCGTGGCGCTCGGCTCCGACAGCGCGCTTCTGCGCGCGGGCGCGCAGGCCGCCCTCAAGACCGTGCGCGAGACCCGTTCCGGGGCTCAGGGCGCGTATTGACGGCTCCGCCGTCGTCCCCTTCCCGCCAAGCGCTGCGCGCGCCCCGGCCGGGGGGCGGCGCTATCCTCGGCTCCCTGTCGGCTTCGGGTGCGGCAGGCCGAAGCACTGGGTCAGGAACAGCCCGCCATGGGTCAGCGCTCCGGGATCCACCCCGTGCCCCACCCCCATGGAGATGTGCCACTGGCAGGGGATCTCGGCGGCGGCGAGGGAATCGAGGCCGAGGAACAGGGCGTCGACCGGGATGACGTCGTCCCCGTCGCCGTGGACGAGCAGCACCGGCGGCTTGGCCCGCGCCTGGCCCTTGAGGCTGTCGGGCCCCTTGCCCTCCTCCAGCACCAGGAGCCCCGACAGGGCCACGATGCCGGCGATCGCGGGGGTGCGCCGCAGCCCGATATGCAACGCCATCATGGCGCCCTGGCTGAAGCCCACCAGGGCGAGCCGGTCGGGACCCAGGCCGTGGCGGGCGAGCTCGGCGTCGAGGAAGGCCCCCAGCGCTGGGGCCGCCGCGTTGACGCCGCGCCAGCGCTCGTGCGGGTCGCGGAAGGTGAGGGGGAACCATTGCCGGCCCATGGGGGTGCCAGGCAGGAGGTCGGGGGCGTGGGGGGCCACGAAGGCGGCATCGGGGAGCAGGGCCTGCCATTGCCGCCCCAGCTCGATGAGGTCGTTCCCGTCGGCGCCGTAGCCGTGCAGGATGACCACGAGCTGCCTTGCCCGCCCGGAGCGCGGGGCGAGGCGGGGGCCGTCGATGCGAGGGGTCATGGAACGCCTTCCGATCGCTTGCCTGGCGGACAGGGTTAGAGCGGCCCCGCCGCGCCCGCAAGGCGCGCTACGCGCCCGGCGCCCCGTCGCGCGCCTTGAGGACCCGGTAATGCGCCCACAGGAGATGCGCCGCCGCCCCGCGCCAGGGACGCCAGGCCTCGGCGAGCCCCGCGAGCGCGCGGGCATCGGGCCGCGCGGCGAGGCCGTAGGCCGCCCGCGCCGCCTCCTGGAGGGCGAGGTCGCCCGCCGGGAAGGCATCGGCGTGGCCGAGGTAGAACAGGAGATAGACGTCCGCGGTCCAGGGCCCGATGCCGTGCACCCGCACGAGCGCCGCGTGGGCCGCCTCGGCCGGCAGGTCGGAGAGCGTGTCGAGATCGAGCGAGCCCGCGCCCACGGCCTCGGCGAGCGCCCTGAGCGTCCGGACCTTCGGGGTCGAGAGGCCGAATGCCTTGAGCTCGGCATCCGAGGCCGCCGCCACGGTCGCGGCGTCCACCCGGCCGAGGCCCGTCCGCACCCGGCCCCAGATCGCGGCGGCGCTGGCGGTCGAGACCTGCTGGCCCGTGACGACAGCGGCAAGCCCCTCGAAGCCCGCCGGCCGCCGGCGCAGCGCCGGGGGCGGGCCCGCCGCGAGCAGGTCCCGCAGGACGGGATCGCGCCCGGCCAGCGCCGCGAGCGCGGCGTGAAGCGCGTCGGCGGAGTCGAGGCGCGCGGTCACGGGCGCTCCCCGCCATGACCCGCCCCGCCCTTCGCTTCGCGCCCAGCCCCAACGGGCGCCTGCATCTGGGACACGCCTATTCGGCCCTCCTCAACGAGCGCCTCGCCCGCGCCCTCGGCGGGCGCCTCCTCCTGCGCCTGGAGGACATCGACGTCATCCGATGCCAGCCGGAGCTCGCGGCGGCCGCGGAGGCGGACCTCGCCTGGCTCGGCCTCGCCTTCGACCCGCCCGTGCGTCGGCAATCGCGCCATTTCGGCGAGTACCGCGCGGCTCTCGAGGGCTTGCGCGGCCGCGGCCTCGTCTATCCGTGCTTCTGCTCGCGCCGGGACATCGCGGCCGCCGCCGCGACACGGGAGGCGGCCGAGGGCCGGCCCTGGCCCCGCGATCCCGACGGGGCGCCCCTCTATCCGGGCACCTGCCGCGGCCTCGATCCCGCGGTCGCGGCGGCGCGCATCGCGTCGGGCGAGCCCCATGCCTGGCGCCTCGACCTCGTAGCCGCGATGCGCGCGGCGCCAGGCCCCCACGGCTACGTGCGCCTCACCCCCGATGGCGGCCGCGAGAGCGTGGCGGCCGCGCCCCCCCGCTGGGGCGACGTGGTGCTGGCGCGCAAGGACATCCCGACGAGCTATCACCTCGCGGTCGTGCACGACGACGCCCTGCAGGGGATCACCCACGTGGTGCGCGGGCGGGACCTGGAGGCCGCGACGGATCTGCATGTCCTGCTCCAGCGTCTCCTGCGCCTGCCGACGCCCCTCTATCGCCACCACGACCTCGTCGCCGACGAGGAGGGGCGCAAGCTCGCGAAAAGCCTCGGCTCGCGCTCGCTGGCCGATCTGCGCGCGAGCGGGGTCACGGCGGGCGAGGTGCGGGCCCGCCTGGGCTTCCCCTGACGCGCCGATCCTCACTTCCCCAGGACCTGGAGCCAGGCGAAGATCGTGACCATGGAGAGCACCGTCGAGAGGGACACCGCGCTCGAGGTGAGCGCCACGCCGCGCTTGTAGCGCTCGGCCAGGAGATAGGCGTTCACCCCCGTCGGGCAGGCCGCGAACAGCACCGCGACCCCGGTCCAGGCCGGGGGCAGGACGAAGATCCGGGTGGCGAGCCAATACACGATCAGGGGATGGACCACGAGCTTGAGCGCCGACACCGCCGCCGGCAGGGGCAGGCCCGTGGCGAGGCCGTAGCGGTGGAGCGCCGTGCCCATCCCGACGAGGGCGCAGGGCACCGCGGCGCTGCCGATGAGTTCGACCACGCGCCAGAACGGATCGGGCAGGAACCCCACGGCGGGGCGCGCCGCCGAGCCCAGCAGGATCGCGACGATGATCGGGTTGACGAGGAGGCGCCGGAGGATGCCCGGCAGCGACGTGTCCCGGCCCTCGATGAGCAGCGAGGCCGCCGCGACCATGATGGGCAGGTGCACGGCGATGAGCAGGAAGAGCGGTACCGCGCCCTCGTCCCCATAGGCCCGCAGGATGATCGGCACGCCCACCAGCACCGTGTTGGACTGCGCCGCCGAGAAGCCCGCGAGCACGCTCTCGCTGGGGTCGCGCCGGAACAGGCGGGCGGCGATCGCCATGCCGAGCGCCCACACCACCGCCACCCCGGTGAAATAGGCGATCCAGTAGCCCCAGGGCTGGACCTCCGGCATCTCGGCGCGGGCCAGCGTGCGGAAGATGAGGCAGGGGATCGCCAGCGTGTAGACGAACTCCGACAGCCCGTCCCCGGCGCGCTCCGACAGGAGGCGGGCCCGCACCGCGAGGTAGCCCACCGCGATGAGGGCGAAGGCGGGCAGGATGACCCCGACCGAATCCCACATCGCGGCCGCTACTGCCCCTCGCGCCCGGCGACCCGGGTGGTGGCGCCCGTGCGGGTGAGCAGCCCGTCCACCGTCTCGCGCTGGCGCCTGAAGTCGGCCAATGCCCGCCCGTCGAGCTCGCGCCCGCGCGGGACGCGGATGCGCATCGGGTCGACGAAGCGACCGTTCACGATCACCTCGTAGTGCAGGTGCGGGCCCGTCGACAGGCCCGTATTGCCGACATAGCCGATCACCTGGCCCTGCCGGACCCGGGCGCCCGGCCGGATCCCGCCCGCAAAACGCGACTGGTGCGAGTAGGCCGTGACGTAGCCGTTGGTGTGCTGGATCTCGATCCGCCGGCCGTAGCCCGAATCCCACTCGGCCTTGATGACCGTGCCGTTGCCGGCCGCG
>DASPJU010000625.1:0-3141 GCA_035628475.1 Salinarimonas sp.
CGATGATGGCGCAGGCGATGGCTCGGGAGCGGTTCTTCCGCCGGATGCTCGACGGGTAGGCCACATCATGGCCCAGCGCCAGACGAGAGGTGCTCGCCGCGCTCGTACCGGTCGGCCGCGTTGCGCAACTCTCCCGCCCGCGCCAGCCGCTCGGCATGGGCGCGGGAGTGTCCCCACCCAACGTAGTCCTCGACGTGCTTCTCGCGGCGGTCCGCCGTCCCACGCAGGTCAGCAACGATCCGCTCCCTCTCCCGAGCGGCGCCGCGCTCCTCGGCTTCCCGCACCAGCCGGCCGATGGCGCTGTCGATGTCGGCTCGGTATTGCCCGCCGTCGGACACCGGCGCGCCGAGAGAGGCCAGCGTGGCGAGGATGTGCGCCTTGTGCTCGGCGAGGTGGTCCCGCTCTCTCCGCAGCGCCGCCTCCCGCGCCCGGCCTGCCTCCACCTCGGCGAGCAGGTCGCGGAGGTCGGCGGGTGCGTGCTTCGCCAACTCTCCAGCGGCCGACCGCAACCGCTGGGACTCCGCCCATGCCGCGCAGCCGTCCAGATGCTCATGTGCTTCAGGGTGGTTGGCCGGCGTCCACGCGCCGCAAGCGCAGCACAGACCGTAGTGGTTCGTCGGGGGGTGGGTCCCGTGCATCGGCAGCACCGGCGTCGCCGCCTCCAGCCTCGCCCGGATCGCGGCAATGCGGGCCTCGTCGATGTCAGCCACGGTTCACCTCGCTGCGTGCGAACTGGCGCACCTGCCGGATCGCGAAGACCTCGTCGCCGGGACCGTAATCGCCGGAGTCGACCCACTCGATGTCGTGCATGGCCCGCCCGACCAAGCGCAGCAGTTCGGCGAACCAGAGGCGCTCGCCCTCGAGGCTGGCGAGGATCTCGGCCGATTCCTCTGCCGAGAGGTAGCGCCTGGCGGGGCGGTCGTACACTCGCGCAGCCGGGTCAGGCTGATGCGGTCGCGTGTTCTTCTCGATCTCGTCCGCCGCGTCATCGATGCGGTGGTACAGGTAATCGTACGAACCTCCGCTCATTCTGTCCTCCAAGTGTGCCGGCGAAAGCCGGGGCTCAACAGCAAAGGAATCCTCGCCGGAGACCAAAGCGTGGGTGTGTGCCGGAGCCCCGGCTGCCAGCGATTAGCTCTCTGCGGGCTCGACCCCGAGGTGAACGCAGGCGTGCAGCACCTGCCATGCAGGGATGCCGAGCACGCCGGACCATTCCTGCAACGTGAGGTCCCCCGCCATTTCCGTCAGCACGACCAGCACGCCGGGGTCGACGGTGCTGGGCAGCGGTCTAGCGGACAGTCGGGACCGAAGCAGGGGACTCAAGCCAAGGGCCAAGGTCGCGCTCCTTTACGCCACGGCGTACGAGGTCGGTGAGCCAGGCCACGCCGTCGGGCGTGGCGAGAACCCGCTGCCGCCACAGGATGCGAACGAGCTCCTGCTCCATGCTCGACATCGTCAGACCTCCTCGTCGGCAGGGAAGGTCATGAACCCGACGCCGCCGCATGCGAAGCACGGCATGTCCGGGTGTCCGCCCGTCCCCTGGCACGGCTCGCAATCCAGGTAGAGTTCCCTGCCGTCCTCGTCGAACGGGCTAGGCGACGGCCGGTGGTACAGACGGGTAGTGCTCGGGGCCGGGTCGAATGATGGCGACGTTGTGCTCGTTGACGGTGACGTAGACGGCCTCTCCTGTCGCATCTGCGAGCTCCTGTCCGAAACTCCCCGCCACCTCGAGCACCTTGTCGAGCGGGCACGGGCCGGTGAAGCCCGTTCCGTTGAAGGTGGTGACCCGCAGACGGACGATGTCGTTCGGCATGACGTCAATGTATCCTTTGTTCGTGTTGTCGCCACCGAAGATATAGTCACAAAACTTCACGGTTCCTCCTGAATTGGTTTGCCGAGGTCGTCGGACGGGTACGAGAACCATGCCCGCACGACGGTTGCGACTGGCACCCCGTGCGCGAAGTCGCCCTCGTACCAGTGCCCGTAGCACCGATCACAGAGCGGGTACTGGCGGCTCGCGAGCGGGCGAATGGCGGCACCCCACGTACCGCAGACCGTGCAAGACATAGGGCGTATCCTTTGCTAGTGTGAATGCAACGTGATATGTGTCACGCACCGTCAGGAGGTTGTCGGCGTGGCACGAAAGCACCTGATTATCGGCGACCACCACCGCAAACCTGGCCTTGACAATGCAGATACCGTGATGCTCGGCGAACTCATCGAGTTCGTTCTGCCGGACGTCATCGTCGACATCGGCGACTTCGCCGACATGCCCAGCTGCTCGAGTTGGGACACGGACAAGGCGTCGTTCGTGAGCGAGAGCCTCGCCGCCGATATCACCGCAGCGAATGCCGGCCGCGCCATCCTGAACAAGCACATTGCGAAAGCGCGGAAGCGGAACCCACGATGGGAGCCGCACTGCGTAGCGATCAGCGGGAACCACGAGGTCCGCCTGGACCGGCTGCTCTCGCATGCAATGTACGCCAGGTTCCGGGACTGCATTCCCGCCCTCGACTACACGGGCTGGGAGTTCGTACCGTTCCTCAAGCCGAAGACCATCGACGGCGTGACGTTCATGCACTACCTGCCGTACGGCAAGCGTGCTGCCGTCGCCGACAACGCGCGCCTCATGCTGCGCCATGCGAAGCGGTCCATCGTGGCGGGCCACTCGCATATGTTCGACTGGCATCAGGAGGTCGATTCGTTCGGCGGCCGGGCCATCGCCCTACAGGTCGGCTGCTCGTTCCTGCACAGCGAGGACTACAACCCGCTGAGCCATCGCTACTGGCGGGGTGTCGTCGTCCTGCGGGACGTCGAGGCGGGCGCCTTCGACGTGGACGCCTGGTCGTTCAACCGGATCGCGTCCGACCTCTAGCCAGCCCGGTAGCCCCGCGCCTTCGCGATCTCGTGGCCGTCGGAGACCGCCTCCTCGTACGTTTCGCGAACGCTCGAGGACTCGGCGATCTTGTGCGCGCGGCCGTCGCTCCCGTCGGTGGCAACCTCGCGCAGGATGCCTCGGTAGCGGGGCGCGGCGGGCTGGCCCTCGCCGTTGATGACGGGCACCTCCTCGGCGCTGACGGTGACCCGCCCGATGTCGGAGTAGTAGTGCTTGGGTTGCATGCTCGGTCTCCCTCCGGGGCC
>DASPJU010000626.1:0-2543 GCA_035628475.1 Salinarimonas sp.
TGGCAGCCCGTGCTTGACCGACCAGAACACCCCGCCGAGATAGCCCCCGTGCAGGAGCACGCCCGCCACCAGCCCCGCCCCCCAGGCCCGCCCGGTCCGCGGCCAGGCGGCGCCGGTGGCGAGCGCGATCGGCGCCAGGACCGCGATGGCCAGCACGTAGCGCAGGGACAGGAAGTGCAGCGGGTCGGCATGGGGCGCCACGAGCCGAGCCACGATGAACCCCGTCGCCCAGATGAGCACGAAGAGCGGCGGCGCGAGACGGGCGAGGGGATCGGCGGGCATGGCCCCGCCTTGTGATCATGGCGGGCCGGCGAAGGCAATGGCCGGAGCGGCCGTGCCCGGCCGGGGAGCGCGCCTATCGCGGCTGCACGAAGATGTTGATCCTCAGGTTCGCGTCCGCGGCGTCGGTGAGGTCGGTGACATATTCCTCGATGAACGTGTCCTTGGCGTTGAAGCCCTTGGCGTCGAGATAGGCCGTGATGGTCTCGTAGGTGGTGTCGATGTCGTCGTAGGGCCCCTCGTGGACGAAGCGCAGGGCGGTGCCCGAGGGCGTGGTGCCCGCGCGGATCTCCGGCGCGGCGGGCGACGCGCCCTCCAGGGGGCGCTCGACGGGCACCATGGCGTCGTAGCGGAAGCCGAGGTCGTCCGTCTCCACGAAGACCGCGACGGGCCGCCCCGTGGGAGCGATGCCCCGCCCCTTCAGCGCCGCCTCGATGCGGGCGAAAGCGGCCTTGATCTGGTTGAAGCCCTCGTCCCAGGTGCTGCGCCCGGACAGCATCGCCACCGGGCGGGCGGGCAGCGTCACCTCGTCGACGTCGTTGGCGTCGCCTGGCTTGGCCACGAGGGTTTGGCGCGTGCCCGGCGCCGGGGCGGGCTGGGCGACGGCCGGCGGAGGCGTGGCGGAGGGCGGCGCCGCCGCCGGAGGCGTCGCGGCCTGGGGCGGCGCGGGAGCCGGCTCCGGCGTCGGCGCTGGGGCGGGCGTCGCCGCGGGCGGGGGCAGGGGTGCGCTCTCGACCGGCGCGGGGCGCGGCGCCGGCGGCGTCTCGGTCTGGGCGAGCGCCCCGGGCGCGACGGCGATCAGGCCGGCGAGGACGAGGGCGGGAAGGGGGTGATGACGCCGCGTGATCATGGGGATCCCGAAATGCGAATCGCGGCGGTCAACGCCGCAGGGGGAGAATAGGTGCCCGACGCGGCGCCCGCGAGGGCCGGCCCGTCCTCTTGACGCAAGGGCACGGTCTTATAGTTTGTCCGCGAAGCTGTCCTACAAATAGGTCAGCTGGCCCGGGGCGCGAGAGGAGAGCGCAAGCCGTGGACGCGAGCGTCGAGCCCTCGAAGACGCGCAGGGTCTATCTCGTGCTGCGCGAGCGCATCCTCGCCGGGGCGCTGCCGCCGGGCACGCGCCTGCCGGGCGAGCCCGACCTCGCTGCCGCCCACGGCGTCGCCCGGGTGACGGTGCGGCGCGCCCTGGACGGCCTCGAGCGGGAGGGCCTGGTGCGCCGCCAGCCCGGCGCCGGCACCTTCGTGACCGGGGCCGACGGCGCCAAGACCGTGGTGGCGGACTTCGCCAACCTGCTCGCCCACCTCGTCGAGATGGGGCGGCGCACCCGGGCCCGGCTGCTCGCCTTCGCCTACGAGACGCCCCCGCCCGCCGTCGCCGAGGCCCTGCGCCTTGGGGCCCACGAGCGGGCGCAGCGCTCCGTGCGGGTGCGCTACATCGACGACGCGGCGCTCTCCCATCTCGTGACCTGGGTGCCCGAGCGCATCGGCGTCACCTATTCGGAGGCGGAGCTCGCCGCCACCCCCCTGCTGGCGCTCCTCGAGCGCTCCGGCGTGCGCGCCGAGCGGGCGAGCCAGACCATCGGAGCGACCCTCGCCGGCCCCGAGGTCGCGGGGCATCTCGGCGTCGAGGTGGGCTCGCCGCTGCTCGCCGTCACCCGCACCGTCTTCGACGGGGCGGACCGGGGCGTCGAGCACCTCCAGGCGCTCTACCGGCCCGACCGCTACGCCTTCCAGATGGAGCTCATGCGCATCGGGCGGGGGCCCGCCCGGCGCTGGAGCCCCGTCCCCTCGTCCAAAGCCAACGGCCGGCGCGTGAGGCCGTCATCGTCGCCAGGGAGCGCCCATCCATGACCGACCACGCCCATCCGACCCGCCGCGCCGTGCTGGGCACGGCCGCCGCCGGCGCCGCGATCATCGCCATGCCGGGCGTGCTGCGCGCGCAGGCGCCCGCCGTGAAGATCGGCGTCCTCCAGCCCGTGACCGGCGCGCTGGCCCAGGACGGGGGTCTGGGCCAGCTCGGCGCGGAGCTCGCCATCAAGGCGATCAACGACGCGGGCGGCATCAAGTCCATGGGCGGGGCGCGGCTCCAGGCGGTGGTCGGCGACGCGCGCTCGACCCCGGAGGGCGGCACCGCCGAGGTGGAGCGGATGCAGGCCGAGGGGGTGGCGGCGATCGTGGGCGGCTTCGCCTCGCCGATCTGCCTCGCCGCGACCCAGGCCGCCGCCCGCTACGACCTGCCCTACATCGTGGACGTGGGCGTCTCG
>DASPJU010000627.1:0-2659 GCA_035628475.1 Salinarimonas sp.
CCGGCTCAAGACCACGGCCGATCCCACGGGCCTGCGCGTGCTCGGCATGCTCAACAATTGCGCCGGCGGCACCACGCCCTGGGGCACGTGGCTCACCTGCGAGGAGAACGTCAACGGCTATTTCGGCGGCAGGCTCGACGATGCCGCCCCGGAGGCCGCCAACTACAAGCGCATGGGCATCCCCGGCAACTGGTATGCCTGGTCGCACTATCACGACCGCTTCGACGTCGCCAAGGAGCCCAACGAGGCCAACCGCTTCGGCTGGGTCGTGGAGATCGACCCGTTCGACCCGACCTCCGTGCCGAAGAAGCGGACCGCCATGGGCCGCTTCAAGCACGAGGGCGCGGCCGGCATCATCAATTCCGACGGGCGCTACGTCATCTACCAGGGCGACGACGAGCGCTTCGACTACGTCTACAAGTTCGTGACGGAGGCCCGCGTCGACACGGCGAACCCGGCGGCGAACCGCGATATCCTCGACCGCGGCACGCTGTACGTGGCGAAATACAACGAGGACGGCACCGGCGAGTGGCTCCCCCTCGTGCACGGACAGGGCCCGCTCACCGAGGCGAACGGCTTCCGCTCTCAAGGAGACGTGGTGATCGAGCCCCGTCGTGCCGGCGACCTGCTCGGCGCCACCAAGATGGACCGGCCCGAGGACGTCGACGCCAATCCGAAGACCAACAAGGTCTACGTGATGCTCACCAACAATACCCGCCGCAAGGCCGACCAGGTCAACGCCGCGAACCCGCGGGCGGAGAACCGCTTCGGCCACATCGTCGAGATGATGCCGGAGGGCGGCGATCACGGCTCGACGCGGTTCACCTGGGAGATCCTGGTGAAGTGCGGCGACCCCGCGGTCGCGGCGGTGGGCGCCACCTTCTCGTCGGCGACGACGAAGGACGGCTGGTTCGGCATGCCCGACAATTGCGCCGTCGACAGCCAGGGACGGCTCTGGGTGACGACGGACGGCAACTCGCCCTCGAAGACGGGCCGGGCGGACGGCGTCTGGGCGGTGGAGACGGAAGGGGCGGGGCGGGGCACGTCCCGGCACTTCTTCCGCTGCCCGGCGGGCGCGGAGCTGTGCGGGCCCTATTTCTCGCCCGACGACACCACGTTCTTCGTGGCGATCCAGCACCCGGGCGAGGCCGACGAGGACGACCCGAAGGCGCCGCCCGCCACCTTCGAGAACCCGGCGACCCGCTGGCCCGACTTCCAGCCCGGCATGCCGCCGCGCCCGGCCGTGATGACGATCACGAAGCGGGGCGGCGGCCGGATCGCCGGGTGAGCCTCGCGGCTCCGCGCGCCGGCACCCGCCGGCGCGCGCTCACGCGAAGGGATGGGCCGCCGAGCGCAGGTGCTCGCGCAGGACCGTCCCGTCGGCGGGCGAGATCTCCTTGAGCACCACGTCGTAGCCCCACAGGTCGGCCAGGTGCTGGAGCACGTGGCCCGCCTCGTCGCCGTCGAGCTGGAGGCCGTTGGTGACCCGGTGATGCAGCACCAGCCGCCGGTCGCCCTCCAGGTCGACGTCGATCACCTGGATGTCCGGCTCGGTCCAGGCGACGTCGTAGGACTTCGAGAGCGTGCGGCGCAGGCGCACGAAGCCGCGCTCGTTGTGGATCGTGTCGATCCGCAGCTCCGGGTCGTCGGGATCGTCCACCAGATGGAACATCCGCCATTGCCGCATCAGGTGCGGCGAGAGGAACTGGGAGACGAAGCTCTCGTCGCGATAGTTTGACCAAGCGTCCCGCAGCACGCCCATCGTGTCGCCGCTCCCGGCGAAGGCCGGGAACCAGTCGCGGTCCTCGTCGGTCGGCCTCGTGCAGACCCGCTCGATGTCCTGCATCATCGCGAAGCCCAGCGCGTAGGGGTTCCAGCCGCCGTAGTGCGGATCGTCGAAGTGCGGCTGGCGGATCACGTTGGTGTGCGACTGCAGGAACTCCATGAAGGAGCCGTCGTCGATGCGCCCCGTCTCGTGGAGGCGGGTCATCAACCGGTAATGGCAATAGGTGGCGCAGCCCTCGTTCATGAGCTTGGTCTGGCGCTGGGGGTAGAAGTACTGCGCCACGTTGCGCACGATGCGCAGGATCTCGCGCTGCCAGGACTGCAGCCGGGGCGCCGTCTTCTCCAGGAAATAGAGGATGTTCTCCTGCGGCAGCTCCATGAGCGCCCGGCGATGCTCGTCCCGGCTCTCCCGGGCCCGCGCGTTGCGGACCGGCACGGTGCGCCAGAGGTCGTTGTAGATCTGCTCCTGGTACTCGCGCCGCTCGCGGGCCCGCTTCTCCTCGGAGCGCAGGTCGGGGCGGCGCTTGCGGGGATAGCGATGCACGCCCTGGGACTGCAGCGCGTGGGCCGCGTCGAGCAGCCGCTCCACGGCGGCCTGGCCATGAGCCTCCTCGCAGCGGGCGATGTAGCCCCGGGCGAATTCCAGGTAATCGATGATCGCCGTGGCGTCGGTCCACTGCCGGAAGAGGTTGTTGGCCTTGAAGAAGTGGTTGTGGCCGAAGGCGGCGTGCGCGATCACGAGCGTCTGCATCGTCGCCGTGTTCTCCTCCATGAGGTAGGAGATGCAAGGCGAGGAGTTGATGACGATCTCGTAGGCTAGGCCCCTGAGGCCCTTGCGGTAGAACGCCTCGTGATGGGCGAAGTGCTTGCCGAA
>DASPJU010000628.1:0-4126 GCA_035628475.1 Salinarimonas sp.
GGCGACGCCACCCGGCGCCTCGACGCGCCGCTCCGGCACCTCGAGCAGCTCCTTGCCGGCCTCTCGCCCGGGATCGGGCTGGACGAGGCGACCCTGGCCTCCCTGCGCGCCTGCCAACGCCGGCTGGTCGAGGCGACGGGCGACCTCGCGCCCGGCGACCGGGGCGCAGCCCCTTCCCGGCCCGATCACCCGCCGTCCCGCGCGCTCACCGGACGGCAACGGGAGGTGCTGCGGCTGCTCGAGGCGGGTCTCTCCAACAAGGCCATCGCGCAGCGCCTGGCCATCACCCCGGGCACCGCAAAGCTTCACGTGGCCGCCGTGCTGCGGCTCGTCGGGGTTCGCTCGCGCCGCCATCTCCTCACGCCGCGATCCCCTACGGGGGTTTGATCCTCGAGCCGGACCGCTGAACAGGGCCTGCCGGCCGGTGGGTCGCCCGCGATAGGCCAGCCCAGGCCTGGTTCACCGCTCGATCGGGCCGCCGGTGGCTTGCCTCAAGCTGACCGCCGGCCTGTACTGGGACAGTTGAGCCGAGGCGGGGGCGACCATGATCGGGCAGGACGACGAGCCGTGGCGGTGGGAGGAGGCGCGCTGGCGCGCCGCGGTGGACCGCGTGCGGGCGGGGCGCTCGCTCAAGCCGGCGCGCTGGCCCGAGGGCGCGCATTTCGCCGTGGCGCTCTCCTTCGACGCCGACCACGAGACCCTGGAGCTGCGCCATGGGGCCAAGTCGGTCGGCAAGCTGAGCCAGGGCCAGTTCGGCGGGCGGGTGGGCTCGCCCCGCATCCTGGCGCTGCTCGAGCGTCTCGGCGTGCCCGCCACGTTCTTCATGCCGGCGGTGGCGGCCCTGCTCCACCCGCACGAGCCCCGGGCCGTGGTCGCGGCGGGCCACGAGATCGGCATCCACAGCTGGATCCACGAGTTCAACTCGACGCTGCCCTACGAGGCCGAGCGGGAGCTCGCCTTCCGGGCCCGGGACACCCTGGCGCGGCTGTCGGGCGTCGAGCCCGTCGGCATGCGCACGGCGTCCTGGGACTTCAGCCCTCACACGCTGGCGATCATCCGCGAGATGGGCCTCCTCTACGACTCCTCCCTCATGGCCGACACGGAGCCCTACGAACTCCTGGAGGCCGGCGAGCCCACGGGCGTCGTCGAGGTGCCGCCCGAATGGATCCGCGACGACGCGATCTATTTCAACATGGACCGGATGAGCGCGCTGCGCCCCTACACGCCGCCCGAGGCGGTGTTCGACATCTTCCGCCGCGAGCTGGAGGGGGCGCATCGCGAGGGCGGCCTGTTCGTGCTCACCATGCATCCGCACGTGATCGGCCAGCGCTCGCGCATCTGGATCGTCGAGGAGCTGATCCGCCTCGCGCGCGATCTCGGCGGCGCCTGGTTCGCGACCCATGCCGACGTGGCGCGCTGGTGCGCCGCCCAAGGCGGCCTGGCGCGGGCTCAGGCGCCCGCGTAGCGCCGGCGCAGGTGCCGCAGATAGGGAGCGGGATCGAGCCCCCGCCCCGTGGCGCGCGCCAGGATCTCGTCGCGACCGAGCGCGCGGCCGTGGCGCCAGACCCGCTCGCGCAGCCAGTCCCCCAGCGGCCGGTAATCGGCCTGCCCGAGACCCGCCGCGACGCCTGCCTCGGCGCTCGCCGCCTCGAAGAGCTGCGCCGCCATGACGTTGCCGATCGTGTAGGTGGAGAACGAGCCGAACATGCCGGACGACCAGTGGATGTCCTGCAGGCAGCCGTCCGCGTCGCCCCGGGGCGTGACGCCCAGGTCACGCGTCATCGCGGCCCGCCAGGCCTCGGGCACGTCGCGCACGGCGAGCCGGCCGCCGATGAGGTCGGCCTCGATCTCGACGCGCAGCATGACGTGCAGGTCGTAGCTCGGCTCGTCGGCGTCGGTGCGGATCGGTCCGCGCCGGGCCCGCAGGATCGCGGCGTGGAACCGGTCCAAGGTCACGTCGTCGAGGGAGGGAGCGAAAGCGTCGCGCAGCGCCCCGTAATGGGCCTCCCAGAACGGGCGGCTGCGGCCGACATGGTTCTCCCACAGGCGCGACTGGGACTCGTGCGCCCCGAAGCTCGTGCCGCCCACCGCGTAGAGGCCCTTCAGGTCGGTGGCGAGCGCGGTCCGGGTATGGGCCTCGTCCACGTTCTGCTCGTAGAGCCCGTGCCCGATCTCGTGAAAGGCGCCGAACAGGGCCGGCGGATCGAAGGTCTCGGCCCGGCGCATGGTCAAGCGCACGTCGTGGCGGGTGAAGGAGACCTCGAAGGGATGCAGCGTGAAGTCGATGCGGCCTCGGGCGAGATCGAAGCCGAAGGCGCCCGCGACGCGCTCGACGAAGCGCCGCTGGTCCTCCGCGGGATATGGGCGCGCCAGGAAGTCGGCGGACGGCGCCGGGCGCGCCTCGGCGACCTCCCCGACCTCCCGCAGGGTCGGGCGCAGCGCGTCGAACAGGCGGCGCATGCCCGCAATCGTCCCGCCCGGCTCGTAGAGGGCGATCAGCGCGTCGTAGGGGTGGTCCGCGTAGCCGATCGCATCCGCATAGGCGCGCTGGAGCTCGATCGTGGCGGCGAGGGTCGGGGCGAAGAGGGCGAAGTCGTCGCGCGCCCGCGCCGCCGCCCAGGCCGCGTTGGCGCGCGAGCGCAGCTCGGCCTTGCGCCGGATCAGGTCGCCGGGGATGCGGTCATGAAAGGCGAGCGCCTCGCGCACGGCCGCGACCTCGCGGGCCTCGGGCGCGTCCCGAGGCGATCCCGCGACGGCCGCCTCGGCCGCGTCGAGGGCGCGGCGGGTGGGGGCGCCCAGCAGTCGCTCGCGCGCCGCGTCCGTGAGCGTCGCGATCTGGCGCCCGCGCGCCTCGACCCCGCCCGGCGGCATGAAGGTGCGCGAATCCCACACCAGCACCGAGGCGGCGCAGAGCAGGTCGCTGATCGCGCCGATCTCCCGGCGCAGGGCCTCGAGGCTCATGGGCTTCCTCCGCGCGGGCTCAGGCCGCGGCCTCGAGGCCGACGCCGCCGGTATAGAGGTGGCAGGCCGTCGGGCGCGGGGCCGCGCCCTCGATCAGCGCCGGCACCTCGCCGCGGCAGCGCGGGCCCTCGTGCGGGCAGCGGGTGTGGAACGGGCAGCCGGGCGGCGGCGCGAGCGGCGACGGGATCTCGCCCGCGATGGGCTTGAACTCCGCCAGCTCCGCCTCGCTCGTGATGAGCCGAGGCACCGAGGCCAGCAGCGCCTGGGTGTAGGGGTGCTGCGGCTCCCGGTAGAGCGCCTCGGTGGCGCCGATCTCCACGATGCGGCCGAGATACATGATCGCGACCCGGTCGCAGATATGGCGCACCACCCCAAGGTCGTGGGAGATGAACAGGTAGGTGAGGTCGAGCTCGCGCTTGAGGCGCAGGAGCAGGTTCACGATCTGCGCCTGGATCGACACGTCCAGCGAGGCCACGGGCTCGTCGCAGACGATGACGTCGGGGCGCATCGCGAGGGCCCGGGCGATGGCGACGCGCTGGCGCTGGCCGCCGGAGAACTGGTGCGGGTAGCGCTCGGCGAAGGCGGGGTCGAGGCCCACCAGCGACAGCCATTCGGCCACGTAGGCCCGCGCCCCGTCCCGCGTCACGAGCCCGTGGGCCACGGGACCCTCGGCGAGGGTGTCGCCGATCTTCATGCGGGGATTGAGGGAGGCGAAGGGGTCCTGGAACACGGTCTGGACCCGGGTGGTGAGCTTGCGCCCCCGGGGCGACGTCATGGGCTCCCCGTCGAGCCGGACCGTGCCCGCGGTTGGGATCATGATGCCGGCCGCGATGCGCCCGAGGGTGGACTTGCCGCAGCCCGATTCGCCCACGAGGCCGAGCGTCTCGCCGCGGGCGAGCGACAGGGTCACCGAGCGCACGGCCTGGACGCTGCGCGGCTCGACGTCGCCGCCGAGGCGCGCCGCGATGCGGTCGCCCAGGGTCAGCTTCGGGTCGAAGCGCTGCGACACGTCGTCGATGGCGAGGATGGGGGCGGTCATGCCGCGACCTCGACGGGGAGGTGGCAGCGCAGCGCCCGCCCGTCCGCCCGCACCGTCTCGGGGGCAGCGGCGCAGGCCGCGGTGGCGCCCGAGCAGCGCGGGGCGAAGGCGCAGCCGGGGGGCAGG
>DASPJU010000629.1:0-8031 GCA_035628475.1 Salinarimonas sp.
ACCATCGAGCACCTGATGTCCGCCCTCTACGGCCTGGGCGTCGACAACGTGCTGGTGGAGATCGACGGCACCGAGGTGCCGATCCTCGACGGCTCAGCCGCCCCCTTCGTGGCCGCCATCGAGGCGGTCGGCCTCGCCTCCGTGGACGCGCCGCGCCGCTACGTCCGCGTGAAGCGCGCGGTGCGGGTCGAGCAGGGCCACGCCTTCGCGGAGCTGCGCCCCAACGACCGCGCCTTCCGCCTCGACGTGGAGATCGACTTTCCCTCCTCCGTGATCGGCCGCCAGCGCAAGGTCTACGAGCTCACGGCCTCGAGCTATCGCCGCGAGATCTCCCGGGCCCGCACCTTCGGCTTCATGCGCGACGTGGAGCGGCTGTGGAAGGCGGGCTTCGCGCTCGGCGCGTCGCTGGAGAACACCGTCGCGGTGGGCGAGGACGCGGTGATCAACCCGGAAGGCCTGCGCTACGCCGACGAGTTCGTCCGCCACAAGACCCTGGACGCCATCGGCGACCTGGCGCTGGCCGGCCTGCCGCTGCTCGCGACCTACCGCTCCTATTGCGGCGGCCACCGCATGAACTTCGCGGTCCTCGAGGCCCTGTTCTCGGACCGCGCCAATTACGAGATCGTCGAGGCGACGCCCCGGCGCGAGGCCGCCGCGCGCGGCGATCTCGCCCCCGGCATCGCGGTCCCGGCCTACGCTGCCGACATCCACTAGGAGCGGCCCGCGCCGCCCCGGCGGGCGGCGCGACGGCTCCGGCCATTGTGGCTTCCGGGGTACAGGCGTCCATCCGTCGCGCGGCCGTTTTGAGGCAAGACGCGCCTTGCGTCGCGCCGGGCTTGGCGCGCGACGCCCCGATGGGGTAAACACCCTGCATCCAACGCCGAACGGCGGCAATTTCTCGGAGGTCCGTGGGGCATGTCTATCGCGAAAGCGACTCTCGTCGGGGCGGCGGCGCGGACCGCGCTGCTCGTCGGCTGCGGCCTCGCCCTGTCGGGCTGCGACACGCTGCAATCCATCAATCCCTTCGACAAGTCCGAGAAGTACAAGATGGAGATCGTGGCGGAGGTCCCCGCCGAGCAGCTCTACAATGACGGGCTCGCCCGCATGAGGCGCGGCGATTCCGACGGCGCCGCCAAGAAGTTCTCCGAGGTCGAGAAGCAGTACCCCTATTCGGACTGGTCGCGGCGCGGCGTGCTCATGCAGGCCTACGCGCATTACGAGGGCCAGCGTTACGAGGACGCGATCAGCTCGTCGCGGCGCTACCTCCAGCTCCACCCGGCCACCGCCGACGCGGCCTATGCCCAGTACCTGCTGGCCATGTCGCACTTCAACCAGATCCCCGACGTGACCCGCGACCAGGACCGCTCCGAGAAGGCGCTCCAGGCCCTGCAGGAGCTCGTCGACCGCTATCCCAAGTCCGAATACGTGGCGGACGCGCGCCAGCGCATCACGATCGCCCGCGACCAGCTCGCCGGCCGGGACATGGAGATCGGCCGCTTCTATCTCCAGCGGCGCAACTACACGGGGGCCATCAACCGCTTCCGCGACGTGGTCGCCAAGTACCAGACCACCCGGCACGTCGAGGAGGCGCTCGCCCGCCTGACCGAGGCCTACATGGCCATGGGCATCACCGGCGAGGCCCAGACGGCGGCGGCGGTGCTCGGCCACAACTTCCCCGACAGCCCGTGGTACAAGGACTCCTTCACGCTCCTCCAGTCGGGGGGCTTGAGCCCCCGGGAGGACAGCGGGTCCTGGATCAGCCGCGCCTTCCGCGGGCTCACGGGGGCCCGGGCGGCGGGCTGACGACGCGAGGATGCTCCTCCAGCTCGCCATCCGCGACATTGTCCTCATCGACCGGCTCGAGCTCGATTTCCGCGAGGGCCTGAGCGTGCTGACGGGCGAGACGGGCGCCGGCAAGTCGATCCTGCTCGACGCCTTCTCGCTGGCGCTGGGCGGGCGCGGCGACGGCGGCCTCGTGCGCCACGGCGA
Organism: Salinarimonas sp.; assembly: GCA_035628475.1. GTDB lineage: Bacteria > Pseudomonadota > Alphaproteobacteria > Rhizobiales > Beijerinckiaceae > Salinarimonas_A. The sequence goes on from DASPJU010000629.1 coordinate 1,990, forward strand.
GGCGCAGGGCGGGGTCACGGCCGTGTTCGACGTGCCCCTCGACCATCCCGCGCGCCGGATCGCCGCGACCGCCGAGATCGACACCGAGGGCGACCTCATCCTGCGCCGCGTCCAGGTGAAGGACGGGCGCACCCGCGCCTTCGTCAACGATCAGGCCGTGAGCGTGCAGGTCCTGCGCGCCATCGGCCAGGCGCTCGTGGAGATCCACGGCCAGCACGACGACCGGGCGCTGGTCGATCCCGGCACCCACCGCCTTATCCTCGACGCCTTCGGGGACCTGGGCGAGGACGCCCGCGCCGTTGCGGAGGCCGCAAGGGCCGTGCGCGCGGCGCGCGGCGATCTCGACCGCCACCGCGCCCGCATAGAGGCGGCCCGCAAGGAGGCGGATTTCCTGCGCCACGCGGTCGAGGAGCTCGGCACGCTCGCCCCCGAGCCCGGGGAGGAGGCCGCGCTCGCCGAGCGCCGCCAGGTCATGATGGGCTCGGAGAAGATCGCCAAGGACCTCAACGACGCCTTCGACGCGGTGGCGGGCCAGGCCTCGGTGGTGCCGACCCTCTCGGCCGCCGTGCGCAAGCTCGAGCGCCGCTCCTCGGCCGCGCCCACCCTGGTGGACCCCTCCGTCAAGGCGCTCGATGCCGCCCTCATCGCGCTGGACGAGGCCCGCGCGGTGCTGGAGGACGCGCTGCGCGCCGCGGAATACGATCCTCGCGAGCTGGAGCGCACCGAGGAGCGCCTGTTCGCCCTGCGCGCCGCCGCCCGCAAATACGACGTCGCGGCCGACGACCTCGCTGCCCTGCGCGACCGCTTCGCGGCGGACGTGGCGGCGATCGACGCGGGCGAGGAGGAGCTCGGCCGCCTCCAGGCGGCGGTGGGCCTGGCCGACAAGGCCTATGTCGCGGCGGCGCGACGGCTCTCCGCGGGGCGTCGGCGCACGGCCGCGGGCCTCGACGCCGCGGTTCAGGCGGAGCTGCCCCCGCTCAAGCTCGAGCGCGCCCGCTTCGTCACGCAGATCGACACCGACGAGGAGGCCCGCGAGCCCACGGGCTTCGACCGGGTCGAGTTCTGGGTCCAGACCAATCCGGGCACCAAGGCCGGCCCGATGATGAAGGTGGCCTCGGGCGGCGAGCTCTCCCGCTTCATGCTGGCCTTGAAGGTGGTGCTGGCGGACCGGGGCTCGGCCCCCACCCTCGTCTTCGACGAGATCGACACCGGGGTGGGCGGCGCGGTGGCGGACGCCATCGGCCAGCGCCTCGCGCGCCTGTCGCGCAAGGTCCAGGTCATGGCCGTCACCCACGCGCCCCAGGTGGCGGCCCGCGCCCAGAGCCATTTCCTCATCGCCAAGGAGCCCGTGCCCGGGGGCGACCGCGTCGCGACGCGCGTCCTCGCGCTCGCCGAGGAGCCCCGCCGGGAGGAGATCGCCCGCATGCTCGCGGGCGCCACCATCACCGACGAGGCCCGGGCGGCGGCCGGGCGGCTGCTCGAGGCCGCGGCGCGCTGAACGTCCCCCCTCTTCCGGACGGGAGAGAGGCTGGGGGTGAGGGTGGCGGGATCGGGAGCTTCGCGCGACCTCTCCGGTGTCATGGCCGGCCTTGTCCCTCGACGGGCTGGGGATGAGGCCGGCCGCCCGGCCGACCCGTGGAGCTGGAGTTCCCGGGCAAGCCGGTGGATGACGCCCGCGTGGTTCCGCGCCCACCTGCCACCGTGATCCCTCACCCCCTGGCGCTACGTGCATCCCTCTCCCATCCAGGAGAGGGGAGAGAGCCTGATCCCCCTTGCCAACCCCCGAAAGTCCGGGATTCCTGCGCTCCCCGTCCCGATCGCGTCGAGTCCTCATGACCTCCGTCGACTCCCTCTCCCCCGAGGCCGCCCGCGAGGAGCATCAGCGTCTCGCGCAGGAGATCGCCGAGCACGACCGGCGCTACCATGGGGAGGACGCGCCGATCATCTCGGACGCGGAATACGACGCCCTGCGCCGCCGCGTCGACGCCCTGGAGGCGCGCTTCCCCGACCTGAAGGAGGCGAGCGCCGTCAGCGCGAAGGTCGGGCACGCGCCCTCGGAAAAATTCGCCAAGGTGCGCCACCGCGTCCCGATGCTCTCGCTCTCCAACGGCTTCGCCGACGAGGACGTGACCGAGTTCGTCGAGCGCATCCGCCGCTTCCTGCAATGGCCGGCCGACCGGCCGCTCGCCTTCACGGCCGAGCCGAAGATCGACGGCCTGTCCCTGAGCCTGCGCTACGAGGGCGGGCGCCTCGTCACGGCCGCGACGCGCGGCGACGGGATCGAGGGGGAGAACGTCACGCCCAACGCCCGCACAGTGGCCGACATCCCGCAGGTCCTGACGGGGGCGGGCGTGCCCGAGACCTGCGAGATCCGCGGCGAGGTCTACCTGTCGCACGCCGACTTCGCGGGCATCAACCGGCGCCAGGAGGCGGCCGGCAAGCCGCTCTTCGCCAACCCGCGCAACGCCGCGGCGGGCTCCTTGCGCCAGCTCGATCCGGCGATCACCGCCTCGCGGCCCCTGCGCTTCTTCGCCTATGCCTGGGGCGAGATGAGCGCCATGCCGTCCGCGACCCAGCACGGCATGATCGCCTGCATGGGCCGCTGGGGCTTCGTCACGAACCCGCGCACGCGCCGCTGCGAGAGCGTCGACGAGCTCCTGGCCCATTACCGCGCCATCGAGACCGAGCGGGCGGATCTGGGCTACGACATCGACGGCGTCGTCTACAAGGTGGACGATCTGGGGCTGCAGGGGCGCCTGGGCTTCGTCTCGCGTTCTCCCCGCTGGGCGCTCGCCCACAAGTTCCCGGCGCAAACGGCGGTAACGACCCTGGAGGCGATCGAGATCAATGTCGGGCGCACGGGTTCCCTCAACCCGCTCGCCCGGCTCAAGCCCGTGACGGTCGGCGGCGTCGTGGTCTCGAACGCCACGCTGCACAACGAGGACTATATCCGGGGCATCGGCGGCAACGGCGAGCCCATCCGCGGCGGCGTCGACATCCGGGTCGGCGACACCGTGACCATCCAGCGCGCGGGCGACGTGATCCCCAAGGTCATGGACGTGGTCCTGGAGCGCCGGCCGGCGGACGCCAAGCCGTACGAATTCCCCACCACCTGCCCGGCCTGCGGCAGCCACGCGGTGCGGGAGGTCAATGCCCGCTCGGGGCGCGAGGACGCGGTGCGCCGCTGCACGGGCGGCCTCATCTGCCCGGCCCAGACGGTGGAGCGCCTCAAGCACTTCGTCTCGCGCCTCGCCTTCGACATCGAGGGCTTCGGCGAGACCTATATCGAGGTCCTGTTCGAGGCGGGCGTGGTGAGGAGCCCCGCCGACCTCTTCACCCTCGACTTCGACGAGGTGAAGGGCGCGATCCAGCGCCGCCGCGACGAGCTCGCCGCCGAGCGCCGGCGCCTCGCGGGGGCGCCCGAACCCGCGAGGAAGGCGAAGGCCAAGCCTAAGGACGGCGAGGAGGACAAGGCGATCAAGAACCTGCTCGCCGCCGTCGAGGCGAGGCGCGCCATCCCCCTCAACCGCTTCGTCTTCGCGCTCGGCATCCCCCATGTCGGGGAGACCAACGCCAAGCTGCTGGCGCGTCATTACGGCACCGTGGAGCACCTGCGCGAGGTGCTGGAGGCGGCCGCCGACCGCGAGTCGGAGGCCTATGCGGACCTCACCAATATCGGCGGCATCGGCGGGGTGGTGGCGGACGCCCTCGTGGAGTTCTTCAAGGAGGCGCATAACCGCGAGATGCTGGACGCGCTCCTGGCGCAGGTGGCTCCTGAACCCCTGGAGAGCGCCGCGGCGGCCGATTCGCCCGTCGCCGGCAAGACCGTGGTGTTCACCGGCTCGCTGGAGAAGATGACCCGCGACGAGGCCAAGGCCCAGGCCGAGCGGCTGGGCGCCAAGGTGGCGGGCTCGGTCTCGAAGAAGACCGACCTCGTGGTGGCGGGGCCCGGAGCGGGCTCCAAGCTCGACAAGGCGCGCGAGCTGGGGATCCAGGTCATGGACGAGGATGCCTGGCTGGCGCTGGCGGGGGGATAGCTCCCCTCTCCTGGATGGGAGAGGGGCCGGGGTGAGGGTGCCACCCCGGGAGGCTCGCGCCCTCCCTCCCCCTCCAGGCGGAGGGGGGAGTTCACCTCCGAGCGTATACCTCACCCGGCCCCTCTCCCATACGGGAGGGGGGAGGGCTCCGGGAACCACGACGCCGCGAAGGCGTCTCCCCCGATGATCCGGGCCATCCTTTTCGACGTCGACGGCACCCTGGTGGACTCCAACGAGTGCCACGTGCGGGCCTGGCTCGACGCCTTCGCGCATTTCGGCATCGACGCCGGCGCGGACGACATCCGCGGCCAGATCGGCAAGGGCGGCGACCAGCTCAAGCCCGTCTTCATGACGCCCGAGGACATCGAGGCGCGGGGCGAGGAGGTGGACGCCTGGCGCTCCGAGCGCTTCCGCGCGGTCCACCAGCCGCGGGTGCGCGCCTTTCCGGGCGTGCGGTCCCTGTTCGAGCGGCTCAAGGCGGATGGCCGGCGCATCGTCATCGCGACCTCGTCGAGCCCGGAGGAGCTGGAGCACAGCCTTGCGGTCGCGAACGTGGCCGACCTCGTCGACGCCACGACCTCGCGGGGCGACGTGGAGCACACCAAGCCCGCCGGCGACATCTTTCGCGCCGCCCTCGCCAAGGTGCCGGACCTGACGCCCCGCCAGGCGCGGGTCGTCGGCGACACCCCCTACGACGCCATCGCGGCCGCCAAGGCGGGCCTCGACACGATCGGCCTGCTCTGCGGCGGGTTCTCGCGCGCGGACCTGGAGGGAGCGGGCTGCGTCGCCATCGCCCGCGACCCGGAGGAGCTGATGGCGCGCTACGCGGAGCTGTTCGGGTAGGGGGCACTTTCGTCCAAGACGCGCCTCCGCGCCCCGTGGCATCCTGGCGCCATGACCCTCGTCTCCCCTGAGGCCTCGATCGCGCCCGGCCGCGGCGACGTCACCCTGTTCTGGCGCGTGCCGCGCTTGCGGGGGCTGGAGCTCTTGCGCGCCACCTTCCGCACCCACGCCTACGCGCCCCACACCCACGAGACCTACGCGGTGGCGGCGATCCTCGACGGCTGCGAGGCCTTCCACCATCGCGGCGAGCGGCGCTACGCGGGGCCCGGCCAGATCGCGCTCGTGTGCCCCGACGAGCTCCATGACGGGGAGCCGGCGGCGGGCTTCTTCGAGTACCGCACCATCTACCCCTCCGTGGCCCTCATGCGCGAGATCGCCGAGGACCTCGCGGGCCGCCCCGTGCCGCACGCGCCCTGGTTCCCGCGGTCCGTGGTGGACGACCCGGAGCTTGCGGCGGCGTTGGCGCGCCTTCACGCGGCCCTGCGGCCCGGCGAGGGCGGGGCGGGCATGCTGGAGGCCGACACGCGCCTCGTGGCGTTCCTGGCGCGCCTCGTCGCCCGCCACGCGGATATCGGCGCCGTGCCGCCCCCCGGCCGGGAGACCCGCGCCGTCGCCCGCGCCCGCGCCGTCCTCGACGCCCGCTTCGCCGAGGAGGTGGAACTCGCGGAGCTGTCCCGCGAGGCCGGCCTGTCGCGGGCCCACCTCATCCGCGCCTTCCGCCGCGAGACGGGGCTCACGCCCCATGCCTACCAGGTCGACCGGCGCTTTCGCGCCGCGAGCCGCCTCCTCGAGCGCGGAGACCCGCCCGCCGAGGTGGCGGCGGCCTGCGGCTTCTGCGACCAGAGCCACCTCAACCGGGTCTTCAAGGCCCGCATGGGGGTGACGCCGGGCATGTACCGGGCGCCGTCACCCCTCTCCCAAGGGGAGAGGGGCCGCGGGTGAGGGGGTGCCACGGGACGCCAGCTGTCTCCCCGCCCGGCCGATCCCATTCTCCCCTCGTCCTGTAGAGCGCCCGCACGGCGCGTCTCGAAGGACCGGTCCAGCAGCCTCCGGAGCCGCTGGCGGGCGCCCTCCATCTCCGTTGGCGATCGTAGGACGCGTGCTTCGGGACGGCCCTGCGGGCCTCCTCGGCATGAGGAGGAAATTGGGATCGGCGAGGCGG
>DASPJU010000630.1:0-4140 GCA_035628475.1 Salinarimonas sp.
CCCTGCCGCGGGGTGACGCGTCACCCCGCGGCAGGGCGCGGCGGCCCGATCCTCCGTCAGTGGGCGTGGCTCCGGCGGGGGACCGTGCCCGTCCCGGCCGGACCGTGCGGATGCTCCGCGTTGGGGCGGTGGGTGGAGGCTGCCACGGTCGGGTCGCCGGGGCTCCCCTCGGGGCCGTAGATGGCCGCGTGCAGGCCCCAATAGCCGAGGGCGAACACCACCAGCGCGACGGCGAGCCCCGCCGGCACCATGGCGACGCGCCGCTTCACGGCCGGCAGGAAATGCACCTCGCGGGTATGGTCGGCGGCGATCGCGACGATGATCGCCATGATCAGGGCGTGGCCCACGAGGTCGATGCGCCCGAACGGGTACACGGCCGCGGTGAAGATCACGAACAGCGCGATGGCCGAGAGACGGCGCACCAGGGGCGTCCAGAGGAAGGCGAAGCCCAGGGTGAACTCGGCCACGCCCGCCATGGGGATGAACATGTCGCGCGGCAGGCCGAAGGTGAGGAAGGGCTTCTCCTCGACGAGCGGATAGAACCAGTCCGGATAGGCGAACTTCTCCAGGCTCGACCACATGAGCGCGATCGCGACGCCCCAGCGCAGCGCCTCGAAGCGGTGCCGGCGCCAGCTCTCGTCCTCGACGGAGGCGAGCACGAGATAGGCCGCGACGCCGACGCCCAGCGCCAGGTAGTCCAGGAGGTGGAACAGGTCGTAGTCGCGAAGCGCCAGCACCCACAGGCCGATGATCCCTGCGGCCGAGAGCGGCATGGTCCGGCGGGAGAACACGCCCGCCGCGATGACGAGCTGCGCCCAGGACACCCATTCGGAATTCGTCTGCAGGTCCGGGGTGAGATAGACGCCGCCCACCGCGAAGATCGCGACGAAGAAGGCGCCGATGCAGGCCCGCACGAAGTCGTCAAGACGCCGCCAGAGCGGGTCGGTGGCCCGGTCGAGGCCGGACAGGATCACGCCGCCGAGGGCCGAGCGCTCCACGACGCGGGTCGCCAGGAAGAAGGCGACCACGAGGGCGATGCCGGTCCAGAACCAGGCATTCGCGAGGGTGGCGCCGAGGGGCTGCGGGGCGGCGCCCACGATATAGGGCGCGAACCATTTCACATGCGCCTGCGCCGGCGCGGCGCCGAGGGGAACGAGGGTGGCGACCGCGAGGGCCGCGCGCGTCAGGGGACGGGACATCGGGGGATCTCCTCCGCCCGGCGCGGCGGCGGGATCACCCCGCCGTCGCCCCGGGCAACGATGGACACGACATAAGGGAAGGCGGCGTGGACGGGCATCCGGGCGGGCGCTAAGGGCTGTCCCGGAGGTGGCCGGGCCAGGCCTCGCCGGGGCGCCCGGGAGGGGCTAGAGCCCATTCCGTTGACACGGAATCGGCTCTCGTTCTCCCGTGGTCGCGTTTTCTTGACGTGAGCCGGATCCACCTCACTCGAAAACGCTCTAGGATCACCCGACAAGGGAGCGCCCCACCGCATGAGCCGAGACCGATCGATCGCCCGCGCGGACGCGCATCTCACCTCCGGCGCGCTGCGGGCCGACCTCGCCCGCCGCGTCGCCATGCCCACCGAGAGCCAGAACCCGGAGCGCCGGGACGTGCTCATGGCGTACCTGACGGGCGAGATACGGGAGGAGCTGCAGGCCCTGGGCTTTACCTGCCGCATCGTCGAGGAACGGGGCTGGCCGTTCCTCATCGCCGAGCGCATCGAGGATCCGTCCCTGCCGACCGTGCTCGGCTACGGCCACGGCGACGTGATCCGCGGCCTCGACGCGGGCTGGGACGAGGGGCTTTCGCCCTGGCGCCTCGTCGAGCGCGACGAGCGCTGGTACGGGCGCGGGGTCGTCGACAACAAGGGCCAGCACACGATCAACCTGGCGGCCCTGCGCGCCGTGCTGGAGACCCGGGGCCGCCTCGGCTTCAACGCCCGGTACCTCGTCGAGATGGGCGAGGAGACGGGCTCGCCCGGCCTGCGCGAGGTCTGCGCCCGCCATGCCGGGGAGCTGCGCGCCGACCTGCTGCTCGCCTCCGACGGCCCGCGCCTTTCCGCGGAGCGCCCGACGGTCTTCCTGGGCACGCGCGGCGGCGTCTCCTTCGACCTCGTGATCGAGGCGCGGGAGGGCGGCCATCACTCGGGCAATTGGGGCGGGCTCCTGTCGGATCCCGCGGTCCAGCTCGCCCACGCCATCGCCTCGATCTGCGGGCCCAGCGGCCAGATCCGCATCCCCGAATGGGTGCCGACCCACATCCCCGACAATGTCCGGCGCGTGCTGGCCGGCATCGAGGTGGACGGCGGCCCCGGCGGCCCGGCCATCGACCCCAACTGGGGCGAGCCGGGCCTCACCCCGGCCGAGCGCGTCTTCGGCTGGTGCTCCTTCACGGTGCTGGCCTTCGAGGCCGGGAACCCCGGCGCGCCCGTGAACGCGGTGCCGCCCCGGGCCTGGGCGCGCTGCCAGCTGCGCTTCGTGGTGGGCATCGACGCGGCGCAGGTGCTGCCAGCCCTGCGGCGCCACCTGGATCGTCAGGGCTTGCCCATGGTGCGGGTGACGGCCTCGCGCGACGAGATCTTCCACGCCACGCGGCTCGATCCCGACAACCCCTGGGCCGTGTTCGCGGCCGCCTCCATCGAGGCCACCACCGGCCGGCCCACGGCGATCCTGCCCAATCTCGGCGGCTCGCTGCCCAACGACATCTTCACCGACGTGCTCGGTGTGCCCACCGTGTGGGTGCCCCATTCCTATCCGGCCTGCTCCCAGCACGCCCCCAACGAGCACCTGCCGCTCGCCATCGCCCGCGAGGGGCTCGGCATCATGGCGGGGCTCTACTGGGACCTGGGCGAGGACGGGTCGCGGGTGCGGGACGCCGCGGCCGGCTGACCGCCGCCCTCAGCCGACCGCCCGCTCCCGTCGGCGCTCCTCGACGAGCCCCAGGGGCGCCGCCTTGAGGAGCCAGGGGACGCGGGTCGCCGGCACGGGCTTGGAGAACAGGTAGCCCTGACCGGCGTCGCAGCCGGCGCGCCGCAGGATCTCCACCTGGCCCGCCGTCTCGACGCCCTCGGCGGTGATGCGGATCCCCAGGCTGCGGCCCAGGCCGATCACGGCCTCGGTGATGGCGGCGTCGTCCCGGTCGGTCTCCAGGTCGCGCACGAAGGACTGGTCCACCTTGATGTGGTCCACGGGGAAGCGCTTGAGGTGGGTGAGCGAGGCGAAGCCCGTGCCGAAATCGTCGAGGGCGACCGACACGCCGGCCGCATGGAACTCGGCCAGGATCGCGGCGGCGGTCTCGGTGGCCCGGCCGAGGAACACGGTCTCGGTCACCTCGACCTCGAAGCGGGACCCCGGCACCCCGGCCCCGCCGAGGATGTCCAGCACGCGCCGGGCGAGGCTCGGGTCCGCGAACTCGGCCGAGGAGAAGTTCACCGCGACCCGTCCCGGCTCCAGCCCCGACGCGAGCCAGCCGCGCAGGTCCGCCGCCACCGCGCGCACCATCGTCTCGCCGAGCGCCAGCGCGATCTCGGGATCGTCGAAGGCGGAGCCGAACGTGCCTGGGGTCAGCAGCCCCCGGGCGGGATGCACCCAGCGCGCCAGCGCCTCGAAGCCGACGATCCGGCCCGTGCCCAGGGCCACCTTGGGCTGGTAATGGGGCACGAACTGGCCCAGCGGCAGCGCCTCGCGCACCTCGCGGGCGACCTGGATGCGCCGCTCGAGCTCGACCCGCGCCTCGGCGGTGTAGAGCGCGGCGCGGCTGCGCCCGTCCGCCTTGGCGCGATAGAGCGCGATGTCGGCGTCCTTCATCAGCTCATCCGGCTCGCGATGATGATCTGGGAAGGCAGCAACACCGATGCTGGCTTTGGTTGAGAGGGCACGTCCCTCATACTCGAAGATGCTGCGCAGCTGCTCGGTGAGCATCTCCGCAAAGCACGCTGCGCTGTCCAGGCTCATGGGTTCGACAAGGATGATAGCGAACTCGTCACCTCCCAGGCGTGCAACCGTATCGCAGTCCCGCACCATGGCTGAGAGGCGGCGTGCGGTCTCCTTCAGGAGCGCATCGCCTGCATCGTGCCCGAGCGTGTCGTTCACGGCCTTGAAGTCGTCGAGATCAAGCAGCAGCAGGCTTACGCTCGTGCCA
>DASPJU010000631.1:0-10243 GCA_035628475.1 Salinarimonas sp.
CGCTCCACCACCATCCTGCGCTCCGCTGTCCCCCGAGACCCCCATGGAACCCATCCCCCGCGAGCCTTCTCTGAACCGCGTCGCCGGCGCGCTCGCCCTCGCGGGAGGGCTTCTCTGCGTCGGCCTCGCGCTCCTCGTGACCGGGAGCGTTCTCAAGCGCTGGGCCACGAACCAGGGGATCGAGGGCGATTTCGAGCTGGTGCAGATAAGCCTGGCGCTGGCCGTCTTCTCCTTCCTCCCGCTCTGCCAGGCGCGGCGCGGCAACATCATGGTCGACACCTTCACGGCGGGCCTGCCGCTCCGGGCCCAGCGCGCGCTGGACGGCGTGTGGGATCTCGTGCTCGCGGGGGTCGCGGGGCTCATCGCCTGGCGCCTGGCCCTGGGCGCCATGGATTCGCTGCGCACCGGCACGACCTCCATGGTGCTCGGCCTGCCTGTCGGCTATGCCATCGCGGCCTGCGCCCTCATGGCGGGCTTCCTTGCCGTGGTCGCGGGTCTCACCGCCCTCGAGCGCTTCCGGAGCCCCCGATGAGCGGGATGAGCATCGCCCTGGTGGGCTTCTTGAGCATGCTGGGCCTCATCGCCCTGCGCATGCCCATCGGCCTGGCGCTCTTCGCGGTGGGCAGCCTCGGCTACATCCACTACACGGGCCTCGACGTCTTCATGAGCTACCTGAAGACGACGCCCTACTTCCTGTTCTCGAACTACACGCTCTCGGTGATCCCGCTCTTCATCCTGATGGGCGCCTTCGCGGAGCGCTCGGGGCTGTCGCAGGACCTGTTCCGGGCCGCCAACGCCCTCGTGGGCCACCGGCGCGGGGGCATGGCCATGGGGGTGATCGGAGCCTGCACGGCGTTCGGCGCGATCTGCGGCTCGTCCGTGGCGACCACGGCCACGTTCGGCCGCGCGGCGCTGCCCGAGCTCCTGCGCTATCGCTACGCGCCGAGCCTCGCCACGGGCACGATCGCGGTGGGCGGAACGCTCGGCATCCTGATCCCGCCGTCCGTCATCCTCGTGGTCTACGCGATCTCGACGGAGCAGAACATCGTCAAGCTGTTCCAGGCGGCCCTGATCCCCGGCCTGCTCGCGGCCGCCTCGTACTGCCTCGTCATCGCGCTCGTGGTGCGCCGCAACCCGGATCTCGCCCCCCCGCACGCGCGCATCTCGGGGGCGGAGCGCCGGGCGGCCCTGCTCGCCGTGTGGCCGGTCCTCCTCGTCGCCCTCGTCGTGGTGGGCGGCATCTATGGCGGGGTCTTCACCCCCACCGAGGGCGCCGCCGTCGGCTCCGCCGCCATGCTGGCGATCAGCCTCGCGCGCCGCTCGCTCTCGCTCGCCGATTTCAGGGCCGCCCTGCTCCAGACCGCCGAGACCACCGCCTTCATCTTCCTCATCCTGCTCGGGGCGGAGGTCTTCAACGCCTTCCTGGCCTTCACCCAGCTGCCCACCGACGCCGCGACGGCGGTGGCCTCGCTGGGCCTGCCGCCCTATGCGGTGCTCGCGCTGCTGCTCGCCGTCTACATCGTGCTCGGCGCCGTCATGGACGAGCTCGCCATGATCCTGCTGACCCTGCCGGTGTTCTTCCCTGTCGTGTCGGGCCTCGATTTCGGCCTCCAGCCGGACGAGACCGCGATCTGGTTCGGGATCCTGGTCCTCATCGTCGTCGGCATCGGGCTCACCGCCCCGCCCATCGGCCTCAACGTCTTCGTGATCTCGGCCATCGCGCGAGGGGTGCCGATCACCCAGACCTATCGGGGCGTCCTGCCCTTCCTCGCCGCCGACGTCGCCCGCTTGGCGCTGTGCGTGGCGTTTCCGAGCCTGTCGCTCGCGATGGTGTGGTGGCTCGGATAGCCTGGACGCGGAACCGTTGTACCAATAATAGTTATTGGGAGGGAGGAGGTGCCATGCCGATCAGCGCCGATCTCGGCCGCCAGCTCGAAACCGTCGTCGACGACCTCGTGGCATCGGGACGCTACAACTCGAAGAGCGAGGTCCTGCGCGAGGGCGTCCGGCTCGTTCAGGAGCGAGAGACCCGTCTCGCCGCTCTCCAGGCCGCGCTGGCCGAGGGGCTCGCGGATGCGCAGGCCGGTCGCGTGACGCCGGCCGACGAGGTGTTCGACCGGCTCGAGGCGAAATATGCCGCGCTGGTGCAAGCCCGCGGCGAATGAGGGTCATCCTCTCCGCCCGCGCCGTCGCCGACCTGGAACGGGTCGGCGACTCGATCGCCCGGGACAATCCCCGCCGCGCCCTGACCTTTGTACAGGAGCTTCGGGTGACATGCCTGAGGCTCGCGCAGCACCCAGCGCGATACCCGCTCGTGGCCGCCCACGCGTCGACGGGCATCCGGCGAGCGGTGTACGGCAATTATCTGATTTTCTACCGCGTCGGGCAGGACGCAGTGGAGGTTATCGCCATCCTGCACGGCGCGATGGATTACGAGGGGATCCTTTTTCCGAATGGTTGAGCGTCAACGCTCCAGCGGCAGCCCCACATAGTTCTCGGCAAGGGTCGTCGCGGCGGCGCGGGAGGTCGTCACATAGGCGAGCTCGGCGATCTGGCGGCGCTCGTCGAAGGGCGCGGCGTCGTCGAAACGGTGGAGCATCTGCGTCATCCACCAGGAGAAGCGCTGCACCTTCCAGATCCGGCGCAGGCAGGTGGCCGAGTACCCGTCGAGGAGATCGCTCCCGCCCCCGCCGTAGAAGGCCTCCAGCGCCCGCGCCAGAACGGTCACGTCGGCGACCGCGAGGTTCATCCCCTTGGCCCCCGTGGGCGGGACGATGTGGGCCGCGTCGCCTGCCAGGAAGAGGCGGCCGTGGCGCATGGGCTCGGCCACGAAGCTGCGCATGGCCGTGATGCTCTTCTGGGTGATCGGGCCCTCCGCGAGGCGCCGGTCCTCGCCGCCGGCGAGGCGCCGCCGCAGCTCGTCCCAGATGCGCGCGTCGGGCCAGGCCGACAAGTCCTCGTCGGGCGCGCATTGCAGGTAGAGCCGGCTCACATGGGGCGAGCGCATGGACAGGAGCGCGAAGCCGTCCGCGTGGTTGGCGTAGACCAGTTCCTCGGAGGCGGGGGGCGCATCGGCCAAGATACCGAGCCAGGCGAAGGGATAGACGCGGTCGTAGAGCGTGAGACCGCCCGGCGGGATCGAGGCGCGGCAGATCCCGTGGAAGCCGTCGCAGCCCGCGATCACGTCGCAGGCGAGCTCCTCGTCGCGTCCCCCGGCGCGATAGGTGATGCGCGGCCGGTCGGTCTCGAGGTCGTGGACCGCCACGTCGGCGGCCTCGAACACGATGGGCAGCCCCGCGGCGAGGCGCGCCTTGATGAGGTCGCGCACCACCTCGTGCTGGCCATAGACCGTGACGCCCTTGCCCATCAGATCGGCGAAGTCGATCCGGTGACCCCGCTCCTCGAACCTGAGCTCGATGCCGTGATGGACGAGCCCCTCCCGTGACAGGCGCTCGCCGACGCCGGTGTCGACGAGGAGGCGCGCGACCCAGTCCTCCAGGACGCCCGCGCGGATGCGCTCCTCGACATAGGCGCGGCTGCGCGCCTCCAGGATGACGGCGTCGATGCCGGCTAGATGGAGGAGGTGGCCTAGGAGGAGACCGGCGGGACCGGCGCCGACGATGCCGACCTGGGTGCGCATGGGGGCCTCGGGCGCGATTGTTCGTGTACGAACTATCTAGGCGCGGCCCCTCGCTTTCAAGCGCGCACGCGGTCGCGGCGGCTCAGGGCCAGCGCACCTCCGGCGGCATGGAGGACAGGATCGACTCGACGTTGCCGCCGGTCCTCAGGCCGAAGATGGTGCCCCGGTCATAGAGCAGGTTGAACTCCACGTAGCGACCCCGTCGCACGAGCTGCTCGTGCCGGTCGGCCTCGGTCCAGGCCGCGCCGACGTTGCGGCGCACGATGGCCGGATAGACCGCCAGGAAGGCCTCGCCGACCGCCCGGGCGAAGGCGAGGTCCGCGTCCGGGTCGCCGGTCCAATGATAGTCGTAGAAGATGCCGCCGACGCCGCGCGGCTCGCCCCGGTGCTTGAGGAAGAAATACTCGTCGCACCAGGCCTTGTAGCGGTCGTAGAGCGCCTCGTCGCCGTGGGTCACGCAGGGCGCGCGCAGGGCGGCGTGGAAGGCGAGCGTGTCCGGATCGTCCTGGATGCGCCGGCGGTCGAGAACGGGGGTCAGGTCGGCGCCGCCGCCGAACCACGGCTTCGTCGTCACGACGAAGCGGGTGTTCATGTGGACCGTGGGGACGTTCGGGCTCCAGGGATGCGCGATGAGCGAGATGCCGGACGCCCAGAAGCGCGGGTCCTCGTCGGAGCCCGGGATCTGGCCGCGGAACTCGGGGGCGAACTCCCCGTGCACCGTGGAGACGTGGACGCCCACCTTCTCGAAGACCCGACCCCGCATCATGCTCATGACGCCGCCGCCGCCCGGCGCGCCGGAATGGTCGCTGCGCTGCCAGGGCTTGCGCTCGAAGCGCCCGGGAGCGCCGTCCACCGAGGAGACCTCGGCCTCGATCGCCTCGAGGGCGACGCAGATCCGGTCGCGCAGCGCGGCGCACCAAGCCGGCCAGTCCTCCTGCAGGCGGGGCACGGCGGGATGAGGCATCGGGGGCTCCTGGCGGACGGGGCGGCGAGTAAGGCGCAATCGGGGGCGCATGGGAAGGGGGACCCACCATGTCCTCCGCTCTGCCTTGGGCAGATGGACCGGGGCGAGGGCGGCAAGGCTGGGAGGTTCGCGGGGAGTCGCCCCGTGTCGTCCACGGGCTTGTCCCGGGAATCCAGGAGACGGGACGACCGGGTGGCCGGCATCATCGTGAGCTCGTCGGAGGACAAGCCCAGCCATGACACGCGGAGAGGGGGTGTGTCCCCCTGGCGTGCCACCCTCACTCCCAGCCCCTCCGGGAGAGGGGAGATCACCCCGACCGCGGCACGCGCCCCTCGATCGGGTAGGCGGGATCGTTGTAGCCCGGCGTCGAGGGGTGGCCCGTCGCGACCAGGCGATCGATCAGGGCTTCGTCCTCCGGGCCGAAGGGGTCGGCGAGCGCCGCGACGTAGTCGTCCCATTGCGCCAGCGTGCGCGGGCCCGCGATGACGCCCGTGACGAGGCGGTTGTGGAGCAGCCAGTTCAGGGCGAAGCGAGCGGCCGTGGTGCCGCGCGCCTCCGCGTGGCGCCGGATCTCCTGCGCCATGGCGAGCGATTCGGGGCGCCACTCGGTCTGCATCAGGCGCTGGTCGGCCCGCGCGGCGCGGGTGCCCTCGGGCGGGGCCGCGTCGGGGGCGTACTTGCCCGTCAGCACGCCGCGCGCGAGCGGGGAATAGGGAAAGACCGACAGGCCGTAATGGGCGCAGGCCGGCAGGTGCTCGGTCTCCGGCATGCGGTTGAAGGCGTTGTAATAGGGCTGGCTCACCACAGGCCGATCGATGCCGAGACCGTCGCAGATCCGGCAGATCTCGGCGACGCGCCAGGCCCGGTAGTTCGACACCCCGAAATGCAGGATCTTGCCGGCCCGGATCAGGTCGCCGACGGCGCGCACCGTCGTCTCCAGCGGCGTCGCGTGATCCTCCTTGTGGAGATAGTAGACGTCGATCCGGTCGGTCCCGAGCCGCCGTAGGCTCGCCTCGGCCGCGCGCGTGATGTGCCCCCGCGACAGGCCGCGATCGTTGGGTCCCTCTCCCACTGGGTTCGCGACCTTCGTGGCGAGCACCCAGTGGTCGCGGTTTCCCCGGATGGCGCGTCCGACGATCTCCTCCGAGCGCCCGCCCGTGTACATGTCGGCGGTGTCGACGAAGTTGACGCCCCCGTCGCGGGCGCGGTCGACGATGCGCGCGGCTTCCGCCTCGTCGGTCGGGCCGCCGAACATCATGGTGCCGAGGCAGAGCGGGGAGACGTGCAGGCCCGAGCGGCCGAGGGGGCGATAGTCCATGGAGGCTCCTGCGGTTCTCCCCTCTCCTGGACGGGAGAGGGGTCGGGGTGAGGGGTCACGCCGGAAGGTTCGCACGCCCTCTCCGGTGTCATCGCCGGCCTTGAGCCGGCGACCCAGGCGGGACCGGGGGCCTGGGTCCCCGGGTCGAGCCCGGGGACGACAGGTGGGGGATGCGGGAGCGAACCTTCCGATCCGGCCGCCCTCACCCCCGGCCCATCGCCCGACGGGAGAGGGGAGAACGGTTCACCCCTCCCCGCTGAGCACCAGGTCGTCGCGGTGGATCATCTCGTCGCGGCCGCGATAGCCGAGGATCTCGGCGATCTCGGGCGTGCGGTGGCCCTGGATCCGGGCGGCCTCGTCCGAATCGTAGGCGACGAGCCCGCGGCCGACCTCGCCGGCGGGGTCGCGCACCACGACCGCGTCGCCGCGCGAGAACCCGCCCTCCACCCGTCGCACGCCCGCCGGCAGCAGGCTCGCGCCCGCGCGCAGGGCCCGCGCCGCGCCCGCGTCGATATGGATGACGCCGCGCGGCTCCAGCGAGCCGGCGATCCACGCCTTGCGGGCGGTCGCGGGGTTCTGCGGCGTGAGGAACCAGGTGCAGCGCGCGCCCTCGGACACGGCGCGCAGCGGGTTCTTGCCCCGCCCGTCCGCGATCACCATCGTGGTGCCCCCGGCCGCCGCAATCTTGCCGGCCTCGATCTTGGTGCGCATGCCGCCCCGCGACAGCTCCGACGCGGCGCCCCCGGCCATCGCCTCGATCTCGCGGGTGATGCGCTCCACCACCGGGATATGCCGGGCGCCGGGATCCTGCGCGGGCGGCGCCGTGTAGAGCCCGTCGATGTCGGAGAACAGGACGAGGAGATCCGCCCCCACCATGGCGGCGACGCGCGCGGCCAGGCGGTCGTTGTCGCCGTAGCGGATCTCGGAGGTCGCGACCGTGTCGTTCTCGTTGACCACCGGCACCGCCCGCATCTCGAAGAGCCGCCCCACCGTGGCGCGGGCATTGAGATAGCGCCGGCGCTCCTCCGTGTCGGAGAGCGTGACGAGGATCTGCCCCGCCGTGATCCCGTAATGGGCCAGCACTTCGGACCAGACGCGGGCCAGCGCGATCTGCCCCACGGCCGCCGCCGCCTGGCTGTCCTCGAGCTTCAGGGGACCGGGCGGGAGCTGGAGCACGGTGCGTCCCATGGCGATGGCGCCCGAGGACACCACGAGCACGTCGGCGCCCCGGGCATGGAGCTCGGCGATGTCCTCGGCGAGCGAGGCGAGCCAGGCGGCCTTGAGCCGGCCCCTGGCGCGATCGACGAGAAGCGCGGAGCCGACCTTCAGGACGACGCGGCGGAAGCTTTGGACAGACGGGGTCATGGGCGAACAGGCTTGAGCGGACAGCCCCGGTTTCGCGCCTTTGGCCGTCGGTGTCGAGGGGGATCGTGGGAGGACGCCTCCCTCTCCCCGCCTCCCTCTCCCATGGTGAGCGGGGTCGGGGGTGCGGGCGGCGCGTTTGAACCAGCTGCCTCCCACCCGGCAGTCCTACCCACAACCCTCATGCCGAGGAGCCCGCGCCAGCGCGCGTCTCGAAGCACGCTCCAGGGATCATGAGCGTTGATGGAAGGGGTCTTCCACGACCGTCGAGGCCGCTGGAGGATGCTTCGAGGCGCGCCCTCACGGGCGCTCCTCAGCATGAGGGTGAGGATGGGATGGGCGGGGTCCGAGCGTACCTCCCCGGCCGTGTCACCCCTCTCCCCCGGCCCTCAAGGCCGCCACTCCGCCGCGACCGGCGCCTGGGCGTTCCGCTCGGCCCCCCTGGCCTCGTCGATGATCGCGAGCAGCGCCCGCAGCGCCTCCGGCACCCCCTGCCCCGTGGCGGCCGAGAGCACGAGCGGCGCGCGCTTGGCCGCGCGCTTGAGGCGGGCGACCTGCTCCTTCAGCGCGGCAGGGTCGAGGGCGTCGGCCTTGGAGAGCGCCACGATCTCGGGCTTGTCGGCGAGCCCGTGGCCATAGGCCTCCAGCTCCTTGCGCACGGTCTTGTAGACCCGGCCCGCATGCTCGCTCGTCCCGTCGACGAGGTGGAGGAGCACGCGGCAGCGCTCGACATGGCCCAGGAACCGGTCACCCAGCCCCGCGCCCTCGTGCGCCCCCTCGATGAGGCCCGGAATGTCGGCGAGCACGAATTCGCGCCCGTCCGCGCGCACGACGCCCAGGCCAGGATGCAGGGTGGTGAAGGGATAGTCCGCGATCTTGGGCTTGGCAGCCGTGGTGGTGGCGAGGAAGGTGGACTTGCCGGCATTGGGCAGCCCCACCAGCCCCGCGTCGGCGATGAGCTTGAGGCGCAGCCAGATCCAGCGCTCCTCGCCCTCCTGGCCCGGATTGGCGTGCTTGGGCGCCCGGTTCGTCGAGGTCGTGAAGCGGAGGTTGCCGAAGCCCCCGTTGCCGCCCTTGGCGAGGCGCACGCGCTGGCCGATCTCGGTGAGGTCCGCCAGCAGGGTCTCGCCGTCCTCGTCGAGGACCTGCGTGCCGACGGGCACCTTCAGCACCATGTCGTCGCCGCCGGCGCCGGTGCGGTTGCGGCCCATGCCGTGGGTGCCCTTCTGGGCCTTGAAGTGCTGCTGGTAGCGGTAGTCGATCAGCGTGTTGAGACCCTCGACCGCCTCGACCCACACATCGCCGCCGCGCCCGCCGTCGCCCCCGTCGGGCCCGCCGAACTCGATGAACTTCTCGCGCCGGAACGACACCGCCCCCGCGCCCCCGTCGCCGGAGCGGATATAGACCTTGGCCTGGTCGAGGAACTTCATGGGTGGTGATCCTGCAAGACGTCCGTGACGATGCGTGAACGCGCCGCCACGGGAAAGGGATGCCGGCGCCCTCACCCGTCGTTCCGGGCTCAGGCCTGCGGCCTGGCCCGGAACGGGGGAAGCGCGCTACTCCGCCGCGAGCGCCGGCCCCGCCTCGCCCTGGAGGTCGCGCCCGTGGGCCGTCGGCCCCGACAGGCCCCAGCTCTTGAGCGAAGCCCAGGTCCGCCGGTCGAGGCGGAAGGCGTCGACGGGCAGCGCGCCGCCCCGGGCCGGGAAGGCCTGGAGGCGCGAGCCCTCGTGGGCGAAGCCGCAATGCTCGAGCACCCGCCGCGAGGCGGGGTTCACGACCCGCGCCGTGGCGTGGAGCGCGTCCGCCGGGGTATAGGCGAACCAGGCGTCCACGAGGGCGCGGGCGGCCTCGGTCATGATGCCCCGGCCCCAATGGGGCCGCCCGAGCCAGAAGCCGATGGTGGGCCCGGGCTCGTCCTCCCGGGGCCCGCGGATGCCGACCACGCCGATGAGCGTGCCGGGGCGGTCCTTCGGGGTGATGGCGAGGCTGAGGCTCGTTCCGTCGGTGTTGCCCCGGCGCGCGCGCAGGACGAACGCCTCGGCCTCGTGCGGCGGATAGGGATGGGGCATGACGGCCGTCATGTCGGCGACCTCCTTGTCCCCGGCGAGCGCTACGACGGCTTGGGCGTCGGCCTGACGGGGCCAGCGCAGCCACAGGCGCCGGGTTTCCAGGCGGAACACGTCATCGCGGGTCAAGTCGGGGAACATGGGTCTGCTCCGTTCTGCGGCCCTCCTCAGGGCCCTTTCGAGACGACGAAGGGGAGGTGGTGCCCCACCTCCCCTGGATCTCGATCGGAGCTTGGCCTTATGCGCCTGGAGCTCTGATCCGCCGGTTCGGTGGGACCCGGCGGGAGCTCCTTCGTCTGGGCTCCTGCCGTTACTCAGCGGCCTCTTGGGCCGGTACGACGGACACCGTCGTGCGGCCTTGGCGCTGGCCGAACCGCACGCGCCCGTCCACGAGGGCGAAGAGCGTGTGGTCCTTGCCCATGCCGACATGGACGCCGGGATGGACCTTGGTGCCGCGCTGGCGGACGATGATGTTGCCGGCGATGACGGCCTCGTTGCCGAACTTCTTCACGCCGAGGCGGCGGCCGTCGGAGTCGCGGCCGTTGCGGGACGAGCCGCCTGCTTTCTTGTGAGCCATGGATATGTCTCCCGGATGTCAGGTCGGGCGGGGCGCCGCGGCGCCCTCGGGCCCCGAGGAACGGTTAGGGCGCGATGCCCGTGATGCGGACCACCGTGTGGTCCTGGCGATGGCCGCGCTTGCGGCGCGAGTTCTGGCGGCGGCGCTTCTTGAAGGCGATCACCTTGTCGCCGCGGGTCTGCTCGACCACCGTGCCGGTGACGGTCACGCCCGACAGGAGCGGGGCGCCGACCTTGGTGTCCTCGCCCTCGCCGACGATGAGGACCTCGCCGAAGGTGATGGTCTCGCCGGCTTCGCCCGCGAGCTTCTCGATGGT
>DASPJU010000632.1:0-2274 GCA_035628475.1 Salinarimonas sp.
GGACCGACCACGTCCTGTTTATCGCGAGCGGGGCGTTCCACCTCTCGAAACCCAGCGACCTGATCCCCGAACTGCAGGGCCGCTTTCCGATCCGCGTCGAGCTTTCATCGCTGTCCGTGCAGGACTTCGAAGCGATCCTCACCAGCACGCATGCGTCGCTCGTGAAGCAGTACCAGGCGCTGCTCGCGACGGAGAACGTGACGCTGCAGTTCGCACCCGATGGCATCACCCGCCTGGCGGCTATCGCGTACGAAGTGAACGAGCGCACCGAGAACATCGGCGCGCGGCGGCTGTCCACCGTGATGGAGCGGCTGCTCGACGAAGTGAGCTTCGAAGCGACCAGGCTCGAAGGGCAGACCATCACCATCGACGCTGGCTATGTGGACGCGCGGCTGAAGGAGCTCAGCCGGGACGACGACCTGTCGCGCTACATCCTTTGAGCGTTGACCCCCGCCCGGCCCCCTCGCTCGCTCTCCCCCTGAGGGGGACAGGGAGCAACAGCCAATTACACAAAGGCTGAGTCTCAGGATTCACTTGCAGAGGCAGGCGTAAGTGCTTGCTTTTGAACGCTTTTCGCCGCGAAAAGCGCGCAGGAATTCCGCCTAAGTCGTTGATTTCATTGTGAAATTTGCGTACGCGCGGTGCTTGCGCGCGCGCCTTTTCCTGCTACAGTGCAAAAAAGTGCAATTAAGTGGTGGATGGTGCCCCTGCAACTCCGCAGCACGTAGCAAGGACTAACTCAGGTGTTCCAAGGCGCTTCGTCGCTCGCTCTCGATGCCAAAGGTCGGCTCTCCGTGCCGACCCGGCATCGTGACGTGCTCAGCGCGACTGCCGCGGGCCAGCTCACCATCACCCGCCATCCGCATGGCTGCCTGATGATTTTCCCTCGTCCCGAGTGGGAAAAATTCCGCGAACGGGTTGCCGCCCTACCCATGGACGCGCAGTGGTGGAAGAGAATCTTCATGGGCAACGCGATGGATGTTGAGCTCGACGGCACCGGCCGCGTGCTCATCTCCCCCGAGTTGCGCGCCGCTGCGGGCATCGGCAGGGAAACGATGCTCCTCGGCATGGGCAACCACTTCGAACTCTGGGACAAGGCGACTTACGAGGCCAGGGAGGCCGAGGCGATGCGCGGCGAGATGCCTCAGGTTTTCAAGGACTTCTCTTTCTGAAGGCAGACGGTGGACACATGGCAACACACCACCGTCTTGTTGAACGAAGCAGTAGACGCCCTCTCTGCCGATTCCTTCACCAAGCCGGACCAGACCTATGTCGACGCGACATTCGGCCGGGGCGGGCATGCGCGGCTGATCCTTTCGAGGCTGGGCCCGGGCGGGCGCCTGGTCGCCTTCGACAAGGACCCCGAGGCGGTCGCGGCGGCAAATGCGATCGAGGACACGCGGTTCTCGATCCGCCACGAAGGCTTCCGGCACCTGCGCGACCTGCCGGCGCGCAGCGTGGCCGGTGTGCTGATGGACCTGGGCGTGAGCTCGCCGCAGATCGACAACCCCTCACGGGGTTTTTCGTTTCGTTCCGAGGGCCCGCTCGACATGCGCATGGACACGACGCGCGGCATGAGCGCGGCGCAGTGGCTGGCCACGGCCTCCGTGGAAGAAATGGCGGAGGTGATCCGTGACTATGGCGAAGAACGGTTTGCTGTTCAGGTTGCAAAGGCGATTGATGCTCGCCGACAGGAACGGGGCCCTCTTGCAACCACCCGTGAGCTGGCCGAGCTCGTGGCTCGTGCGGTCAAAACCCGCGAGCCGGGCCAGGACCCTGCAACGCGCACATTTCAGGCTCTTCGGATTTTCGTCAACGCCGAGCTTGAAGAGCTGCAAGAGGCGCTAGAGGCGAGCTTGGAGCTGCTGCAACCCATGGGCCGGCTTGTCGTGATCAGCTTCCACTCGCTGGAGGACCGCATCGTCAAGCAATTCATCGCCAAGCACTCGCGCGAGGTGGTGGACCGCCGCGTGCCCTTCGCCGCCGCGCAGCCGATGAAGCTGCGCGCGCTGGACCGCATCAAGCCCTCGGCCGCCGAGGTGGCCGCCAACCCGCGCGCCCGCAGCGCGATCATGCGGGTGGCGGAGAGGACGCAAGCCGCATGATCCGCCTCAACCTCGTCCTCCTCCTCGCGCTCCTCGGCAGCGCCATGGTCCTGGTGCAGGTGCAGTACGACTCGCGCCGGCTGCTGGCCGAGACCGAGCGCGCCCAGGGTGAGGCACGCCGCCTGGAGGTGGAGCACGAGCGCCTGCAGGTGGAAAAGCGCGCCCAGGC
>DASPJU010000633.1:0-4136 GCA_035628475.1 Salinarimonas sp.
CTCGCGACGATCTCGACATCCTCGTTCATGCCTGAGCACCCTCTCCATCCGTGGTAATCCACGATGCCGACCCTGTCCGCCCCGCCGTCGGACCACACGAAGCAGATCCGCCATTGGTCGTTGATCCGGATCGAGTGCTGCCCTTGGCGATCGCCCGGCGGCGCGCGCACGTCGTCGAGGACGGCAGCCGCGTTGAGCGCCTCAATCTTTCGACGGGCCGCCCTGAGCAGGTCAGGCGGAAACCCTTTTGGACACCGGCCCGCGAAAACCGCTGCCGCCGCCTTGCTTCGCAAGCGTCGGATCATCGCCATCGCCCATATCCTGTATCAAGATATGATACAGGCCGCGCTTCATGCGGGCAGCGGCCTCAGGCCGCCCCGGCCTTCTCCCGCCGCCGCTCGATCGAGGAGGGGATGCGCAAGGACTCCCGGTATTTCGCCACCGTGCGCCGGGCGATGTCGATGCCTTCGACCTTCAGCTTCTGCACCAGGGAGTCGTCGGAGAGCACGTCGCGCCCCTCCCCGTCGATGAGCTGCTTGATGCGCCAGCGCACGGCTTCCGAGGAATGGGCGTCGCCCCCCGCCGTGCCCGGGATGGACGCCGTGAAGAAGTACTTCATCTCGAACACGCCGCGGGCGCAGCCGATCGACTTGTTGGAGGTGACCCGCGACACGGTCGATTCGTGCATCCCGATGGCGTCGGCCACGGTCTTCAGGTTGAGCGGCCGCAGGTGCGAGACCCCGTGGGCGAAGAAGCCGTCCTGCTGGCGCACGATCTCGGCCGCCACCTTGAGGATCGTGCGGGCGCGCTGCTCCAGCGAGCGGGTGAGCCAGTTCGCGGTCTGGAGGCACTCGGCCACGAAGGCCTTCTCGCCCTCCGTGCGGGCGGCGCGGGACACCCTTGTGAAATAGGCCTGGTTCATGAGCACCCGGGGCAGGGTGTCGGGATTGAGGTCGACGAGCCAGGAGCCGTCGGGGGCCGCTCGCACGAAGACGTCGGGCACCAGCACCTGGACGGGGCCCGACGCGAAGGCGCGCCCGGGCTTGGGATCCAGGCGGCGCAGCTCCGCGATCATGTCGGCGAGGTCCTCCTCGTCGACGCCGCAGGCGCGCCGCAGGGCCGCGAAGTCGCGCTTGGCCACGAGGTCGAGGCGGGCCACCAGCGCCTGCATGGCGGGATCGAAGCGGTCGCGCTCGCGCAGCTGGATCGTCAGGCATTCCGCCAGCGTGCGGGCCGCCACCCCGGAGGGCTCGAAACCCTGCACGATCTCCAGCACCCGCTCCACGGCCGGGACCGTGGTGCCGAGCCGCTCGGCCACCGCCTCGACGGCCTCGCCCAGATAGCCCGCCTCGTCCACGGCGTCGATGAGGAAGCGGCCGATCAGGCGGTCGAGGGGGTCCTGGGTGGCGAGATCCAGCTGGCTCGAGAGATGCTCGTGAAGGCTCACCTCCCCCGACAGGGTCGCCTCGAAGTCCGGGTCGGCCCCATCGAAGCCGCCCGGGCCGACCCCGGTCCAGGGGCCGGGCGAGAGGGTCAGGGGCTCGCCGCCCGGGGCCGGCGCCTCGGGCGCGGCGGCGTCGGGCGAGAACACGTTGTCGAGGCCCGTGTCGAGATCGCGCTCGATCGCGCCGACCCCGTTCGTCATGTCGTCGCGCAGCCAGGCTTCGGGCTCGGGCGCCTCGAAGCCGCCGTCGTCCCCGCCCTCCTCGAACGCGGTCTCGCGCTCAGGGGGGGCGCCCTCCTCCTCGGCGCGCTCCAGCAGGGGATTGCGCTCGAGCTCGGCGTCGACATAGGCCACGAGATCGAGATGGGAGAGCTGCAGGAGCTTGATCGCCTGCAGGAGCTGCGGCGTCATGACCAGGGATTGCCCCTGGCGAAGCTCGAGCCGTTGCGACAGACCCATCATGATATCCCGAGGAAGCGCGGGCCGATCCCGACTCCCGGCATGGTTCTTGCATGAAACATTGAAGAATGTCTGTAGCGGTTTCGATACACCCCGTCGACGACGTGGGGCCCGATCCCGTCCCGTGCCTTCGGCGCAGACGAGCCGCTTGACGACAATTTGACGGAAATGCCCGGCGCTGACCAGACCGGCCCGGCGCCGCCCTGCCGGAATGGTTGCGAGTCCGTCGCCGCGATCCTCGACAGGGCGGCGCGATCGGTCGCGGGGCGCGGTGCTTGCCTTGCGCCGGGCGGCACCCATCTGAGCCCTGTCCAACCCCGCGTGCCCGATGATCCGCTACGCCCTCGCCTGCGACCGCGACCACGCCTTCGAGAGCTGGTTTCCCTCCGCCGCGGCCTATGACGAGCAGGCCGCGCGCGGCCTCGTCTCGTGCCCCTCCTGCGGCTCCCCGCGGGTGGAGAAGCGGGTGATGGCGCCGGCGATCGCGCGCTCCGACAAGGCCTCCTCGCCGGCCCCCGCCGCGGAGCCGCCCGAGGCCCAGGTCCTGCTCTCCGAGCGCGACCGGCACCTGCGCGCCTTCCTGGTGGCGCTGCGCGAGCACGTGACCCGCAACGCCGAGCATGTCGGCGAGCGCTTCGCGGAGGAAGCGCGCAAGATCCATCACGGCGAGGAGGGGGAGCGTCCCATCTACGGCGAGGCGAGCGCCGAGGAGGTGCGGGCGCTCCTGGAGGAGGGAATCGAGATCGCCCCCCTGCCCCCGGCGCCGGGGGACCGCAACTAGGCTACGCGTCCCTTCCGGCCCGGACCATGTAGTTCACGGCCTCGTCGCGGGAGAGGCCCCAGCGGTCGGACAGGGGATTGTAGACGACCCCCGTCGTCTCCTCGACGGCGAGCCCGCCGGCCTCGATGGCGCCGGTCAGCTCGGCGGGCGTGACGAATTTCTGCCAGTCGTGCGTGCCGCGCGGCAGCCAGCGCAGCACGTATTCGGCGCCCACGATGGCGAGCGCGAAGGCGCGCATGGTCCGGTTGATGGTCGCCATGACGAGGAGCCCGCCGGGCGCGACGGCGCCGCAGCAGGCCGCCGTGAAGGCGCGCATGTCCGGCACGTGCTCCACCACCTCCATG
Source organism: Salinarimonas sp. (assembly GCA_035628475.1). Lineage (GTDB taxonomy): Bacteria > Pseudomonadota > Alphaproteobacteria > Rhizobiales > Beijerinckiaceae > Salinarimonas_A. The sequence continues at coordinate 3,029 of DASPJU010000633.1, forward strand.
GCCAGCACCACGTCGAAGCGCTCGCCGGCCGCCACGACCTCCTCGACGGTCTGGGTCCGGTAGTCCACGGCCACGCCCGAGCCGTCCGCGTGCCGGCGCGCCACCGCCACGTTGGCGGGCGCCGGGTCGAGCCCCGTGACCCGGGCCCCGAGCCGGGCGAGCGGCTCGCTCAGGACGCCGCCGCCGCAGCCGACATCGAGGAGCGACAGCCCCTCCAGGGGGCGCGCCGCGCGTCCGTCCCTGCCGAAGCGCCGGCAGGCCGCGTCGCGCACGTAGGCCAAGCGCACGGGGTTGAACCGGTGCAGGGGCTTCATGGGCCCCTGCGGGTCCCACCAGTCCCGGGCCAGGGCCTCGAAGCGGGCCACCTCGGCGGGGTCGACGTTGGAGGAGCGCTCTTGCATCGGGAACGGGCTCGCTTAGGGTCCCCCTTCCCTAGCACGGACCGCCTGGGGAGCCACCCCGCGCCGCCATGAGCCCCTTCCGCTTCGCCCCCTTGCGCCGCCCCGACCCGTCCGCGATCGCCGTGCCCCACGAGGGCGCGGTCTTCACGGTGGCGCTGCGCCGGCGCGCCGCCGCGCGCCGCCTGACGCTGCGGGTCTCCTCGGCCACGGGCGAGGCGGTGCTCACGATCCCGGAGCGCACGCCGCTCGCCGAGGCGCAGCGATTCGCGGCCGCCCACGGGGGCTGGCTCGCGGCGCGGCTCGCCCGCCTGCCCGAGCGCGTCGCCCTGCTCCCGGGCGCGGTCGTGCCCCTGCGCGGGGTCGAGCACCGCATCCTCCATCGCGCCGTCGCCCTGCGCCGGGTCGCGGCGGCGCCCACGCCCGAGGGGCCCGCGATCGTGGCGTCCGGCGACGTCGCCGAGGTGCCGGGCCGGGTGCGCGCCTTCCTGCAGCGCGAGGCGCGGCGCGACCTCGAGGCCGCGGTCGCGGTTTACGCGGCCCGGCTCGGCGTCGCGCCCGCCTCGATCACGCTGCGCGACACCACGAGCCGATGGGGCTCCTGCTCGGCGCGCGGGGGGCTCAACTTCTCCTGGCGCCTCGTGCTGGCCCCGCCCTTCGTGCTCGATTATCTCGCGGCCCACGAGGTGGCGCATCTGCGCGAGATGAAC
>DASPJU010000634.1:0-3696 GCA_035628475.1 Salinarimonas sp.
GACGCGATCTACTTTCTCGTCTCGGGCGAGGTCGAGGTGCGCATGCCCGACGGCGAGCGCCGCCTCGGGCCGGGGGAGTTCTTCGGCGAGATCGCGGTGCTGCGCGGCGGGGAGCGCACCGCGACGGTGGTCGCGGTCGCCGACAGCAAGCTCCTGTGGCTCGGGGCGCACGATCTGCACCACCTCATGGATCACAGCCCCGAGATGGCCCGCCGCATCAGGGAACAGGCGCGCGAGCGCCTGAAGGATCGCGGCGAGACGGGGGATGAGCCCCTGGGCGAGGAATGAGCCGCGCCCCCGTGCGCCGGCGCACATTGAGGGCGCCCGCGGCCCCGTAGCCCTGGACGCGCCGGCCGGGACGCCGGCGCAGGATCCGGACCTTCCATGACCCCTACGCGCCTCGCCCTCGCCGTCATCGGCGGCGCATTCGCCTGCTCCACGGCCCTCGCGCAAGGGGGCGCCACCGTGCTCGTGATCGACGCCTCCAACAGCATGTGGGGCCGGGTCGACGGACGGCCCAAGATCGAGATCGCCCGGGAGGCGGTCGGCGCCTTCGCCGGCGCGCTGCCGAAGGGATCGCGCCTGGGGCTCGTGGCCTATGGTCACCGTCGCGCCACGGACTGCGCCGACATCGAGACCCTCCGGGCGCCGGCGCCCGTCGATCCGGCCGACCTGGCGGGCGTCGTCAACCGGCTCACCCCGCGCGGCAAGACGCCCATCACCGCGGCCCTGCGCCAGGCCGCCGGCGCCCTCGGGGGCGGCGGGTCGATCGTGATCGTCACCGACGGGGTCGAGACCTGCGGCGGCGATCCTTGCGCCCTCGCCGAGGAGCTCAAGCGCGCCAATGCCGGCCTCGTGGCGCATGTGGTCGGCTTCGACCTGCGCACCGCCCGGGAGCGCGCGAGCGTCGCCTGCATCGCGGAGCGCACGGGCGGCACCTTCGTGTCGGCGCTCGGCGCGGGCGACCTCGCTCGGGCGATGCGCGCCAGCGCGACGGCGCGGCCGAGGCCCGTGGCGCCGATTCGGTCCCTCGCCCTCGCGGCCACGGACGGGCCGGGCGGCCGCGCGGTCCCCGATGCCCTGTTCACCCTCGCCCGGCGCGGCGAGGAGGGCGTGGTCGCCTCGGGCGTCTCCGGTGCCATACGCGTCGCCCCGGGCACATACCGGATCGCTGCCGCGGCGCCGGGCCGGACCGGTAGCCTCGAGGTCGAGATCCGCGCCGGTGGCCCGGACCGGGTCGTGGTGCCGCTCACGGGCGCCCTGCCGGGGGCCGAGATCGCGCCAGAGGCGCCCTCGGCGCCGGCGGCGGGACGGATCGGCGTGCGCTGGAGCGGGCCGGACGCGGCGGGCGATTACCTCGCCGTCGCGCGAGCCGACGGCGGCACCCTCGAGACGGGCTTCTACGCCTTTGCCCGCGACGGCAATCCCGCGACCTTGCGGGTGCCCGGCGAGCCGGGCGCCTACGAGCTGCGCTACGTCCATGGCGCCACCGAGGCGGTGCTGGCCCGCGCGCCGCTCGCCGTCACGCCCGTGAGCGCCAGCGTGAAGGCGCCGGCAGGAGGCATGGCGGGCCGCGAGATCGCCGTCTCCTTCACGGGGCCGCGGGCCCCGGAGGACTGGATCGGCATCGTCCCCGTCGGGGCGGCGCCGGAATCCTACGAATCGGGTCTCTGGGAAAGCGTCACGGACCAATCCGAGGTGAGGCTGCGCCTCCCGGGCGCGGCCGGGGCGTACGAGGTGCGCTACGTGGCGGGGCTGGCCGGCAAGGTGCTGGCCATGCAGCCCATCGCCGTGACGGCGGCGAGCGCGGCCGTGTCGGCGCCGGGGCGGGCCGGCGCGGGCTCCACGATCGAGGTCGAGGCGAAGGGCCCGCCCGGAGGCCCGAACACCTTCGTCGGAATCGTGAAACGCGGCGCACCGCCGTCCGACTATATCGGCGGCTCCTACGAGGCGCCCTCCGAGACCGGCCGCGTCGCCCTGCGCGTGCCCGGCGACCCCGGCGCCTACGAGATCCGCTACGTGCTCGACGCGCCGGACGGCTACCGGGTGCTCGCCACGGCGGCGCTGACCGTCGAGGCGGCGGTCGCCAGGGTCGCGGCGCCCGACCGGGCGCGCCGGGGCGGGAGGGTGCCCGTCACCTTCGACGGGCCGAAGGGGCAGGGGGACTTCGTCACCATCGTGAGGGCCGGGGCGGACCCGTCCGATTACCTCGACTACCGCGACGCCCATGCCGGGCCCGCGATCGCGTTGGAGGCCCCGTCCGAGCCCGGCGCCTACGAGGTCCGCTACGTAATGGCGGCTCCCGGGGACACCGGCCACGTCGTGCTGGCGAGGCGGCCCCTGCGGGTGGGGTGAGCCCGCCCACGCGGTCGACCCCTGCCGCGAGCGCGGAACGCCCTTGCTGAAACCTGCGGCGTGCTCGCGACTTGCCCCATGGAGTTCGTGTGCTGAGTTCGTTGCGATGCCGGGATTGCGATTGCAGGTTTTCAGGCTGGGGCGCGCCGCCGCGCTCGCCGGCGCCCTGTGCGGAGCGCTGGCCTCGGGCGCGGTCGCCCAGCAGCCCGGGTCGGGCGGCGGGTGGGCCGACGAGGTCAAGCGCTCGCTCGACCAGCCCGGCCGCCCCGGCGGCGCCCAACCGCGCGAGGAGGGCGGGGGACAGGGCCGCGAGCAACCGAAGGGGCAGGCCGACGAGCGCCGCCAGGAGAGCCCACCCGGGAAGCCCCAGGCTTGAGCGGGCGCTCCGATCCTTCCAAAAAAATCGCGCGCGGCCTGGAACGGTCTTCCGGCGCCCGCGTTATCGGGATGTCTCCGGCTCATTCTGCCCCCACGAGCCGGCGCCTTGAGCCCGCCGAGCGCTATGTTCGGCGGGCTTTTTCTTGTCCTCTCACGCCGGCCGCGCGCGCAGGCCTGCTCCGCCGACGCGCAGGAGCAGCCAGCTCGCGACCACGACGTTGACAAGGTTCCAGGCGAGCCCGTGGGCGAAGGCGGCGCGATAAGCTCCTGTGGCGTCGAAGATCGCGCCCGAGACCCAGCCGCCGAAGGCCATGCCGACCAGCGTCGCCATGATCACGAGCCCGACCCGCGCGCCCGCCTCGCGCGGCGGGAAGACCTCGCGCACGACGAGCGCGTAGCTCGGCACGATCCCGCCCTGGAACAGCCCGAACAGGGCGGAGATCACGAAGAGCGAGGCCAGCCCGTCGAAGAGGAGATAGAGCAGGAGCGCGACACCCTGGAGGGTGGAGCCGAGAAGCAGCGTCGGGAGGCCGCCGATCCGGTCGGCGATGAACCCGGAGCCGACGCGGCTGACGATGCCCAGGCCCAGCATGAGCGAGAGCATCTGCGCGCCGTTGGCCGTCCCGAAGCCGAGATCCGCGCAATAGGCCACGATATGAACCTGCGGCATCGCCATGGCGACGCAGCAGGCGAAGCCCGCCACGACGAGGAGCGCTTGCAGCCGCCCCGGCGCGAGGCCCGCGGGGCGGTCCGGTCCCGCGGGCGCCGGCGCGGACCCGACGGCCTGCCCCGGCCCGCGCCGGCGCAGCAGCCAGGCGAGCGGCGGCATGAGGACGAGGCAGGCGATCGCGATGGCGACATAGGTCGGGCGCCAGCCATGGGCCGTCACCCCGGCCTGGACGATGCCCGGCCAGACGGCTCCCGCGAGATAGTTGCCCGAGGCGCAGATCGCGACCGCGATGC
>DASPJU010000635.1:0-4037 GCA_035628475.1 Salinarimonas sp.
AGACAGGCTCGCCGAGCGCGAGGGCCGCATCGACGCCCTGATAAACCACGCCTGCTCAGCACCGCGCGGCATTGACCTAAACGCGTCGTCTAAGGACATCGCCACGGGACTGAGCAACGCCTTCACCCACTACGTGACCAATTCCCAGATCGTCATCCCGCACATGCGCGAGCAGAAGCACGGGGTAATCATCAACACCGCCTCGCTCTGGGCCGAGCACGCCCCCAACCCCGCTGTGTATCTCGACCTCAAGAACGAGCCGCCTGTCTGGCTTCCAGCAGCAAAGCACGCGGTTCTCGGCCTGACCAAGACCCTGGCAAGCTACTGCGCCCCCGATGGGATACGGGTCAATGCGGTGAGCCCCGGATGGTTTCCGGCAAAGCGCGGCCCCGAGAGGGAGGATTACATGCACGAGCTGACCTCCCGCATCCCCATGGGGCGGATAGGCCAGCCGCATGAACTGGTCGGCACATACGCCTACCTGCTGTCCAGCGCATCGTCCTACATGACGGGGCAGAACATCGTCGTGGATGGAGGCTTCGGCATATGGTGAGCGCCGAGCGCTGCCGCCGTTTCCGCCGCCGCATCCTCGAGATGACGCAGACGGTTCCCGCCCTGCACATCGGCGGTGCCTTTTCATGCCTGGAGATGGTCGACGCCCTCTATCACGACCTGATGCAGCGTCAGCCGGACGGCAGCTTCCGGGACACGTTCATCATGTCCAAGGGCCATGGGTGTGTGGCTCAGTACGTCGTGCTCGACGCGCTCGGCATCCTGCCCAAGGGGGAGTTGGAGAGATACTGCACGGCCGAGGGCCGGCTCGGCATGCACCCCGATTACGGCGTTCCGGGAATTTCCGCCTCCACCGGAAGCCTCGGCCATGGGCTTGGCCTGGCTCTTGGCATGGCATTGGCTGATGCCGGCGCAACGGTCTACGTCGTGCTCTCCGATGGAGAACTGCAGGAAGGCTCGACCTGGGAAGCGATCCTGATGGCGTCCAGCCTCCGCGCCTCCAACCTGGTTGCGATGGTCGACAACAACGATTTCCAGAGCGTCGGGCGTACCAGCGTCACCCATCCCAGCTTCTATCCGCTGGCCGACAAGCTCGTTGCCTTCGGCTGGGAGACCGTGGAGGTGAACGGCCACGACTCCGCCGGCATCGTCTCGGCCGTCCGCTCCCGAAGGGGTGACAAGCCGTTCGTGCTCATCGGCAAGACGGTGAAGGGCAAGGGCGTCAGCTTCATGGAGGACGTGAACATCTGGCATTACCGCTCGCCAGACAGGCGGGAGTTCGCCCAGGCGATGGCGGAGTTGCAATGAGAAACGCCTTCGCCGAGACGCTGTACCCGATAGCCAAGGCGGACCCGCGCATCTATGTCGTCGCCGCGGACATCTCGCCAGCCGGGCCGATGGCAAAATTTGCTGCGGACTCGCCCGACCGCTTCATCAATGTGGGGGTTGCCGAACAGGTGATGATCGGCATCTGCGGGGGCCTGGCGCTCAAGGGCATGCGCCCATTCGCCTACACGATCGCGACCTTCGCGCTGTACCGGCCGTTCGAGTTCGTCCGCGACGACCTCTGCTACCAGAACCTTCCCGTTACCGTCGTCGGCATGGGGAGCGGGGTGGTCTATTCGCAGCTCGGCGGCACCCACAACGCGCAGGAAGACATCGCCATTGCGAGTGCCGTTCCCAATATGCAGATCCTGGCGCCCTGCGACCCGCTCGAAACAGCGGAGATGACCCGCTGGTGCGCGGCGGAGAACAACGGGCCGCTGTATCTCAGGCTCGGCAAGTCGGGCGAGCCCGTATTGACCGAGAAGGCCCCGGAACCCTTCGTCTTCGGCCGCATCCGCACCCTTCGCCGGGGAAAGGATATCTGCATCCTCTCCTACGGCGTGGTCATGAAGACCGCCTTCGAGGTCGCCGATGCGCTGGAAAGGCAGGGCGCCTCCGTGGCGGTGGTGAACGTCCACACGCTCAAGCCCATGGACGAGGACGGCATCGCCCGCGTGCTGCGCGATTACCCGAAGGTCGCCGTGATCGAGGAACACAGCCCGAGGGGCGGGCTTGCGGCACGGGTCCGCGAGATGGCTTGGGAGACGAAAGCGCCAGCGACGCTGCGCACCTTCACGCTCAAGGACGAGTTCATTCACTGCTACGGCAGCCATGACGACCTGTTGGCCGCGCATGGGCTGTCGCCGGCAGCGATCCTCAATGGACTGCGCTAGGATGCCCAGGCCATGAACCGCCGCAACTTCTTCCTCGGCACTCTCGGCCTATTGGCCGCTCCCTCCATCGTCAGGGCGGCGAGCCTGATGCCGGTGAGGGCACCGCGCGTCGGCGGGTATGTGCTATGTGAGCGGAAGTCCTGGACGTTTTACCGGAACGCCTTCGACATCGACATGGACATCGCCGAATTTGAGCGTCGGCTGTTCGCGCCCGCTGCGCAGAGGCTTGCCGTGATCGTCGAGCGTGACGCGCTGGCCGCCTATCGCGCGGTATATGCCGACGAGCATGCGCTCGCCTCTCTTGACCTAACCCCCTGACTGGTGTAAGCATCGCAGCTAATTCTAGTTCTGTAACTGCGCCCGCCGGAAACCCTCCGCGCGGGCGCAGGCATTTCTGGAGCCCGAGATGATCGAGGACAACGCCCAGACGCGCCTTGCCCTGCTGAACATCTGCCGGGGTGACGTGAAGGCGGCCAAGGAAGCGCTGGAGTGGCTGAACGCCGCTCCGTGCTACGAGGCCATGCCTCTGCATGTCGACCACGCCTTCCAGCGCTGGGCCTGGGACGGACACCCGATTTCGAGGCATTGACCGAAATTGCCAGCAAGGGGTTGCGGGCAAGCGTGGTGATCGGCGGAGACGCCCGCCGGTCGCTCCCCTCTCACCCAACGCATTGAGTTACTGACGGAACCCCGATTCAGCAGGACACCGCCAACGCGGTCTGCGGGAGCATCGGATAAATGGCCAACAACGACCTGACGCCGAAGCAGGCGCGCTTCGTTGAAGAGTATCTCATTGATCTGAACGGCACTCAGGCGGCAATCCGCGCCGGATACAGCCCCAAGACGGCTAACGAGCAGGCCGCGCGCCTGTTAGCGAATGCTAGCGTTGCGGCTGCTGTGGCGGAAGCGCAACAGGCCCGTTCCGAGCGGACCCAGATCACGCAGGACCGGGTTCTGAAGGAATACGCCCGGCTCGCCTTCTCCGACATGCGCAACCTGATGGCCTGGGATGCGCAGGGCATGAGCCTGAAGACCTCGGCCGACCTGTCCGAGGACGTTGCTGCTTGCGTTGCTGAAGTGACGCAGACCGTCACCAAGGACGGCGGGTCCATGAAATTGAAGGTCCACGACAAGAAGGGCGCCCTAGACAGCGTTGCCAAGCACCTGGGCATGTTCGTTGAGCGCCACGCCGGAGCGGATGGCGGGCCGATGATCGTTGAGATCGTGCGCTTTGGCGCGAGGGCGGCCAGTGGCTCGGATTCAGCTACCGGCTAACGGCTGGCGACCGCGGGCGCACCAGCAGCGGCTCTGGGACTATCTTGAGAACGGCGGCAAGCGAGCGGTGGCCGTTTGGCATCGCCGCGCCGGCAAGGACGACGTAGCGCTTCACCGGACTGCCGTCGCCGCGTTCGAGCGGGTCGGCACCTACTGGCACATGCTCCCGGAAGCGGCCCAGGCCCGCAAGGCCATCTGGGAAGCGGTCAACCCGCACACGGGCAAGCGAAGGACAGACGAGGCGTTCCCCTCCGAGATCCGCGCCACGACGCGCGATCAGGAGATGTTCATTCGGTTCATCAACGGCTCGACCTGGCAGGTAGTTGGGTCGGACAACTTCAACAGCCTCGTTGGCTCGCCGCCGATCGGCATCGTCTTCTCGGAATGGGCGCTGGCCAAGCCAGAGGCGTGGGCCTACATGCGGCCCGCCCTGGCGGAAAATGACGGCTGGGCGCTGTTCATCTACACCAGCCGTGGCCGAAACCACGGCAAGACGACATACGAAACCGCGCAAGCAGACACCGCGTACTG
>DASPJU010000636.1:0-3218 GCA_035628475.1 Salinarimonas sp.
TCTTGGGATCGAAGGTCTCGTTGGCCTCGCGCATCAGCACGTGGACGGGCTTCACGGCCCCGGTCGCGGCCATCATGGTGGCGGTGCCCACCTCGAAGACCTGCATGATGTGGGGCGCGCTGCCGGCCCGGAAGGCCGCGATGCCCGCATTCATGGTGTCGGCATAGGAGCCCTTGTAGGTCGGGACGACCTTGAACTCCTTCTGGGAGGCGTTGAACTCCTCGGCCAGGCGCACGACCACATCGTTGTTGGCGCCCGTCATGGCGTGCCACCACTGGATCTCGGTCTGCGCGAGGGCCGGTCCGCCCAGGGCCAGCAGGCCCGCCGCCGCGGCAACGACACGTTTCGTCATGTGGTCCTCTCCCTTCGGCCCGGACGCGGGCCTTGTTCGTGCTCCCCTCTGTCGTCGAGGGGTGACGGCTTGATGACAGGCCGTAGCGTCGCGGGACTTTAAGCACGCGGCCCTTCGTTGGCAAAGAGCCCGCTTGGCTCAATCCACGTCCGGCCCGTGCCGAACCGGAGGGCCCGCCGGGCGTTGAGCCCTCGACCGCCCCGGAATCCGCCATGGACCGCACCGTCGCCGCCTTGTTCCCGACCCCCGCCCGGGCCGAGGAGGCACGTCGACGCCTGGCGGAAGCCGGCTTAGGGTTCGAGGTGCGCCTGATGCCTCTGGGTCCCCCTCCCTCCGCCGGCGCGGCGCTGGCCGGGGGCTTCGCCCGGGCGCTCGCCGATCTGGGCCTCGGCCCGGCGCCGGCCGCGCCCGCCGACCATACCCTGGTCCTGGTGCGCGGCGACGTCGAGGCCGCGCTCGACCTCCTCGAGACCCTCGCGCCGCTGGCTCTCGACCGCCACGCCGAGCGCTGGTCGCAAGGTGCGGGGCACGAGGCCTCGGCCGGGCTCGTGGGCGACGCCTCCGCCGCCGGCACGGGGTCGGGGCCCACCTCCCTCAACGCCGCAGCCTCGGGGCTCACGCCGGGCCGCATGGCCGGGCCCGATCCGGGCGCCGCGCTCCCGCCCATGGACGGCGGCGGGCCGGATCGGCGCTGAGGCCTGCGACGATTCTCCCGCGGTGAAGGAGCGACCAGCCTGGATCCGCCCGGCAGGCGGCGACCCGCCACGAAGAGCGCCGCGAACCCTGTTCGACCGCTTCCGAGACCCGTCGAAGCTTGAGTTTCCCGTCGATCCCTGCAACCCGTTCGCGATGGCGCCGCCGCGCTCCAGGCGCGCCCTCACCGGAACCGGGAGCTCGTACGGGCCCATGAACGCGCCGAGCTTGCGTGCCGCGACCCACGCCGACCTGCCGCGCATCCACGAGGTGCGGCATGGGACGGCCGAGAATCGTCTGACGAACCCGGCCCTCGTCACCGACGCCGAGGTGGCGTGGTACCTGGATCACGCCATCTTCCTGGTGTCCGAGGACGAGGCTGGCGTCCAGGGCTTCGCCTGCGCGAACCATCAGACGGGCTATGTATGGGCCCTGTTCGTCATCGACGGGGCGCAGGGCCGGGGGCACGGCAGCCGCCTTCTCGACGCCGCCATGGCGCGGTTGAGAAGGGCCGGCCACCGGCAGGCGTTCCTGTCGACGGGCCGCGGAACCAGGGCGGAGGGGTTCTACCTGGCCAGGGGGTGGCAGCCCATGGGTTCGAACCTGCACGGCGAGGCCGTCTTCCGGCTCTGGCTGTGAGCCGCCGGGCGACGATGGGCGCCTAGATGACGTTGCGCTCCAGCAGCGGCCGGCCCGCGAGCACGCGCGCGAAGCCGAGATCCGACAGGTCGAGCGACGCGTAGCGCCCCTCGACGATCCATTCCGCGAGGCCGCGCCCCACCGCGGGGCTCTGCTGCAGTCCATGGCCCGAGAAGCCGTTGCAGAGGAGGAAGCCGTCCGGGCCCGCGGGACCCAGGATCGCGTTGTGGTCGAGGCCGCACATGTCGTAGGGCCCGGCCCAGGCCCGGCCCGGCCGGATCGCCTCGAAGGCGGGAACCCGGTGGGCCAGCGCGGGCCAGATCCGCTCCTCGAACAGGCGATGGTCCACCTCGTGGGTGGCGGGATCGTCGGTCCAGTCGGGATCCTCGTCGGCGTCGGGCGACACGCCGCAGATGAAGCCCTCGCCCTCCGGGCGCACATAGACCCCCGTGGTGTCGATCAGGAGCGGGCAGCCCGCGACGGGCTCGCGGCAGGTGAAGGTGAAGATGGAGCGGCGCTTGGCCCGCACCGGGATGTCGATTCCGGCCATGGCGGCGACGTCGGCGCCCCGCGAGCCGGCGCAGTTCACCACCACCGGCGCCGCGATCCGGCCGCCGTCCGCGAGCCGCACGCCCGCGACGCGCCCGCCCGCGAGGTCGATCCCCGTCACCTCGCCGGTCAGGTAGGCCGCGCCGAGTGAGCGCGCCTTGCGCCGGAACGCCTGGAGCAGGCCCCAGCCGTCGAACCAGCCCTCGCCGGAGACGCCGAGGCTGCCGCCCGCGAGGTCGTCCACGGCGAGCCAGGGAAAGCGCGCCGCGAGGGCGTCCGGGGCGAGCAGGGCGATGTCGGCCCCCTCCGTCCGCTGCACGGCGTTGATCTCGGCGAGCACCGCCGCCCCCGCCGCGCTCGCGACGTAGAGATAGCCGCCCTCGTGCAGGCCGATCGCCGGCGCCTCGCCCTCCACCGCGAGATGCTCGCCGATCGCGCGCAGGAAGCGGATGCCGTGCAGCGAGATGCGGATGTTCACGGGCGACGAGAATTGCTGCCGGATCGAGGCCGCCGAGAGCGCGGAGGCCGAGCGCGCATAGGTCGGGTCGCGCTCCACGACGACGACCCGGCCGGCGAAGCCCGGATGGGCAAGCAGGTGATAGGCGAGGGAGGAGCCCATGGCGGCTCCGCCCACGATGACGACGTCGGCGCTGGCGGGGTGGGTCATGGCGCTGCACCTTCCATGGGGACGCAGGTGGAGGCAAGGGCTCCCGTCACCTCCCCCTGCCCGCAAGTCGGGTGTTCCCGACCCGCGCTCGGGAGCGGATCTCGGCAACAGCCGAGATCCGGGCGGGGAGAGGGCTTCGCCCGCGGACCGGCGGGCGAAGCAAGCGAACGAGGTGAGCGAGGGTGAGGGGGTCTCGCCGCGGTCGCTCCACCGTCCAAGCCCCCTCACCCTCGCGCTGCCGCGCTCGCCTCTAGCCCCCGACCGTCTCGACGCGCGGCCCATGCGGGCGTAAGGGGAGGGCAACCCTGCCATCCGGAG
>DASPJU010000637.1:0-2331 GCA_035628475.1 Salinarimonas sp.
CCGCCGCTCGCCCTGGAACTGCGTCTGAGCGACGCGGCGGAACTCGGGATCGTCGATGTCGGATCCGGTCGCTTCGGCATAGCGGGCGCGCAGCGCGGCGAGCTTGTCAGTATTCATGGCGGTCCCCAGCGACGATCAAGCCTTTGCGAGCGTCGAAACAAGTCCGATTTCGGCGAGTTGACCTTCTACGATGGCGCCTCGGGCGCCCCCTCAGGAGGTTCGACGGTGCTCAGTCTGTCCTGTGTCGAGAACGAGTGCGAGGCCAAGGGCATCACGCTCGTGATCCATCCCACCATCCGTCAGGCCGTGCGCGGCTTCGAGGAGAGCTTCTCGCTGGGCGCCGCCTGCTTCCTGCGGGGGGAATCCGACGGGCTGTTCTTCCTCCCCCTCGAGGAGGGCTATGCGCGCCTTCGCTTCACCAAGCGCTGGTCGGCGGCGGGCCATCCGATCCTGCGCGTCGACGGGGCGAGCCCGGAGGACCTGCCGAAGATCCGCGCCGCGCTGACGGCGGGGCGCTTCTGAATGGGCCACCCCTCTCCCTCCGGGAGAGGGGCCGAGGGTGAGGGGGAGCCACGCTGCGAGGCTCGCTCCCGCACCTCCACCTGTCGTCCCCGGGCTTGACCCGGGGACCCAGACCAACCGCTCCGCCTGGATGGCCGGATCAAGCCCGGCCATGACAAGCGGGAGGCGTTGCGCGAACCTCTCGGCGTGATCCCTCACCCCCGGCCTCTCTCGCCGCGGGAGAGGGGAGGTCCTCACATCACGGCGCCGATCTGCCAGGGCACGAACTCGCTGTCGCCATAGCCGAGCTCCTCAGACTTGGTGGGCTGGCCCGAGGCCACGCGCAGCACCGTGTCGAAGATCTGCCGGCCCTTCTCCTCGATGGAGACGCCCTCGAGCACGTCGCCGCAATCGATGTCCATGTCGTCGATCATGCGGCGATAGATCTCGGAATTCGTCGCGAGCTTGATCGAGGGGGCGGGCTTGGCGCCGAAGGCGGAGCCGCGGCCCGTCGTGAAGGCGATGAGGTTGGCGCCCCCCGCCACCTGGCCCGTCGCCGCCACGGGGTCGTAGCCCGGGGTGTCCATGAAGACGAAGCCGCGCTCGCGCACCGGCTCGGCATATTCGTAGACGGCGCGCAGGGTCGACTGGCCGCCCTTGGCGGCGGCGCCCAGCGACTTCTCGAGGATGGTGGTGAGCCCGCCCGCCTTGTTGCCCGGCGAGGGGTTGTTGTTCATCTCGCCGCCGTTGCGCTCCGTATAGGCCTCCCACCAGCGGATGCGCTCGACGAGCCGCTCGCCGATCTCCCGCGTCGCGGCGCGCCGGGTGAGCAGATGCTCGGCGCCGTAGATCTCGGGGGTCTCGGACAGGATCGAGGTGCCCCCGTGCCGCACCAGGAGGTCGGAGGCCGCGCCCAGCGCCGGGTTGGCGGTAAGCGCCGAATAGCCGTCCGACCCGCCGCATTGCAGCGCCAGGATCAGCTCGGAGGCCGGGCGCGTCGTGCGCCGGGCCCGGCCCGCGATGGGGAGCATGTCCCGCACCGCCGCGACGATCGCCTCCACGGTCTTCTTGGTGCCGCCGGTCTCCTGGATGGTGAGCGTGCGGAAGGTGTCGGTCTCGGAGAGCCCGTATTCCTCCTTCATGCGCCCGATCTGGAACACCTCGCAGCCCAGCCCCACCATGACGACGCCGGCGAAGTTGGGATGGCTCGCATAGCCCCACTGCGTCCGGCGCAGGACGTTGAAGCCCTCGCCGTAGGCCGCGTGGCCGCAGCCGGTCCCGTGGACGATGGCCACGACTCCGTCGATCCCCGGATAGTCCTTCAGGGCGCCGGAGCGCTCCACCGCCTCGGCCGCGAAGCGGGCGACGGACGCCGAGCAGTTCACCGAGGTCAGGATGCCGATATAGTTGCGCGTGCCCGTGCGGCCGGTGTCGCGGGCAAAGCCCTCGAAGGTGGCGCGCAGGCCCTCGGGCAGCAGGTCGTCGTCGCGGGCGGCTTCCGCGAAGCGGTAGTCGCGCTCGAAGTCGTGCAGGCCCACGTTCTGCTCGTGCACCCATTCGCCGGGCGCGATGTGGGCCTTGGCGAAGCCGATCACCTGCCCGAACTTGCGCACCGGCTCGCCCTCGCGGATCGGCTGGAGCGCCATCTTGTGGCCCCTGAGGATCCGCTCGCGGGCCGTGATGCCCTGGACGAGGGTGCCGGCGGGCACGAGGTCGACCGCGACCGCGACGTTGTCCTCGGGGCGCAGATGGATGGTGCGGGGGGTGGTCATGCCAGGAACTCGCTCTTGGGGGACTAGAGATACCCCCACTCCTTTAGGGTCCGGGGCA
>DASPJU010000638.1:0-2636 GCA_035628475.1 Salinarimonas sp.
GCCGAGCAGGCGGCCCGCACCGCCGTGGCCTCGACCCTCGGATCGATCCCCTCGGGGACGCCGGACCTGTCGGGCTTCAAGCGCGACATCGACGACCTCAAGGCCCTGCACGGGGCGACCGACCGGCGTAACCGCGACACGCTCGAGGCGGTCCACACGACCCTGGAAAAGCTCGTCGAGCGCCTGTCGTCCCTCGAGACCGAGACCGGGCGTCCGCGGACCCGCGCGGCGGGAGGCGCCCGGGCGGGCGCGGAGACCGGGTCCCTCGCCCAGGAGGCCGTGGCGAAGATCGACGCCGCCGCCAAGGCGCAGGCGGCCCCGGCCTTCGCCCTGGCGGAAGGCGACCGCCCGCTGCCGCCCGCCGCCTCGGGCGACGAGGTTCTGCTCGAGCCGGGCCTGCGCCCGATCCCGTCCGCCGCGACGGGAGCCCAGGCCGCCAGCGAGATGAAGGCGGCCCTGATCGCCCAGGCGCGCCGCGCCGCCCAGGCCGCGGCGGTCGAGACCGCCGCCGCCACCAAGGGCCGCGCCAAGGGCATCGACATGGCGGCGCTTGCCGCCGCGGCCTCCGGCACCGGCGCGAGCGGCATGGCGGCCCGGGTGCGCCAGGCGATCGACAAGCGCCGCCGGCCGATCCTGCTGGGGCTCGCCGCCATCGTGCTGGCGATCGGCACGCTCCAGGTGGTGAGCGGCTTCGTGGGCGGCTCCAAGCGCCCGACCGTCACGGCCGCGGCCCCCGCCCGGATCGAGGCGCCCGCGGTCGCCCCCGCGCCCGCCCCCGCAGCCCGCGAGGTGCCGGCCCGCGACGTGCTCGCCGCCCCGGCCCCCGCCGAGGCCTCCCCGCCCGCCCCGGCTCCCGACAGCGGGGCCCGGGACAAGGGCGCGGGCCTGCCGAAGCCCGGCGAGCCCGTCCGCGTCGCCTCGGCCGACGGCGTTCCCGCGACCACGGGCGCCCTGCCGGCCTCGCCCACGGCCGCGGCGGCCGCCGCCGCGGTTCCCGAGGCGCCGCCCCTCGGGCCGATCCCGAACATGGCCTCGGTCGGCGACATCCCCGCCAGCGCGGGCCCGCCGGGCCTGCGCGCGGCGGCCCTCGCCGGCGATCCGGCCGCCGTCTTCGAGCTCGCCTCCCGGGCGGCGGACGGGCGCGGCATGATGCGCGACCTCAAGCTCGCGGCGCGGCTGTTCGAACGGGCGGCGGCGCACGGCCTCGTGCCGGCGCAGTTCCGCATCGCCAACCATTACGAGAAGGGCCTCGGCCTGCCCAAGGACACGGCGCTCGCCAAGGCCTGGTACCAGCGCGCCGCCGACAAGGGCAACGCCCGGGCGATGCACAACCTCGCGGTGCTCCTCGCCGAAGGCGTGGGCGGCAAGCCCGACTATGCCGCCGCCGCCGACTGGTTCCGCCGCGCCGCGGAGCACGGGGTGCGCGACAGCCAGTTCAACCTCGCGGTCCTGATGGCCCGGGGCCTGGGCACCAAGCAGGACCTGCCCGGCGCCTTCACCTGGTTCGACGTGGCGGCCCGCCAGGGCGACGACGACGCGGGCAAGAAGCGCGAGGAGGTCGCGACCCGCCTGACCCCGAGCGAACTGGCGCTCGCCCGGGCCAGCGCCGAGCGCTGGCGCCCGGAGATCCCGCCGCGCGCCGCCAACGAGGTCGCGCTCCCGGCCAACGGCTGGGCCGAGGCGCCTGCTCCCGCCGCCGCCCCGGCCAAGCCGGCGAAGAAAATTTAAAGTCTGTCGCGGAGAAGTGGCTTCCGGTTCTCCGGGACGACATACGACACATCAAGGACCTCGAGCCTGTCGGGCGGGCCCGAAACCGCCTGACAGGCTTGAGCGCGGCCTTAAGGTCGTCACGCTCCGGTGACACTGGGCCGCGCGGCTCCTCTCCATCGGGGAGGGGCTCGTCGCGTCCGTTCCGGAGTTCTCCCGCCCGTGCAGATCTACCTGCCGATCGCCGAGATGTCGGTCAGCGTCCTGCTTCTGCTGGGCATGGGCGCGGCCGTCGGCTTCGTCTCGGGGCTGTTCGGGATCGGGGGCGGCTTCCTGATGACGCCGCTGCTCATCTTCCTGGGCATCCCGCCCGCGGTCGCGGTGGCGACGCAGTCGGCCCAGATCGTCGCCTCCTCCACCACGAGCGCGCTCTCGGCCTGGCGGCGGCGGGCGTTGGACATGAAGCTCGGCCTCCTGCTGCTGGGAGGCGGCCTGGTGGGCACGACCCTGGGGGTCTGGTTCTTTGCCGCCGTGCGCCGGGCGGGCCAGCTCGATCTCGTGATCGTGATCTCCTACGTCACCCTGTTCTCCGTCGTGGGCGGGCTGATGCTCAAGGAGAGCGTCAAGGAGTTCTGGTCGACCCGCAAGGGCGCGGCCCGGCCGCGGCGTCGGGCGGGGCAGCATCCGGGCTACATGCGCCTGCCCTGGCGCATGCGCTTCTACCGCTCCAGGCTCTATACCAGCGTCGTGCCCCTACTGGGGCTGGCGGTCGCGATCGGCTTCGCGGGAGCCGTGCTCGGCATCGGCGGCGGCTTCATCCTGGTGCCGGCGCTGCTCTACCTGTTCCGGGTCCCCACCGCCGTGGTGGTGGGGACCACCCAGTTCCAGATCCTGTGGACCACCCTCGCCGCGCTCGTCCTGCACGCGGT
>DASPJU010000639.1:0-4190 GCA_035628475.1 Salinarimonas sp.
CGCTGGCCGACGGCATCGCGACCCTCGCGATCGACAACCCCGCCCGGCGCAACGCCCTCGACCTCGAGATGTGGCGGGCGCTTCCCGTCATCGCCGCCGCTCTCGCGGCCGACGAGCGGGTGCGGGTCGTCGTGGTGCGGGGCGCGGGCGAGAGCCCCTTCGCGTCGGGAGCCGACATCGCCGAGTTCGAGACCGTGCGGGCCGATTCGGCGGGAGGTCGGGCCTACGAGGCCGCCAACGAGGCGGCCTTCGACGCGCTCGCCCGGCTGCCGCAGCCCACCATCGCGATGATCCGGGGCTTCTGCCTCGGCGGCGGGTTCGGTCTGGCGCTCGCCTGCGACCTGCGGGTGGCGGCGGCCGACGCGGTGTTCGGGATCCCGGCGGGGCGGCTGGGCGTGGGCTACCCGCCGGGCGCCATGCGGCTCGTGGTCCAGGCGGTGGGCGCGGTGGCGGCCAAGGACCTGTTCTTCACCGCGCGCCGGGTGGACGCTGCCGAGGCCCTTCGGCTCGGGATCGTGCGGGAGGTGGCGGCGCCGGACGCGCTGGAGGAGACCACCCACGCGCTCGCCCGCGCCGTCGCGGACAACGCGCCCCTGACCCTGCGCGCCGCCAAGGCCGCCATCGACGCCGTGGCGGGCGTCGGCGACCCGGCCGCTGATCCGGTCGCCCTGTCGCAGGCCTGCTTCGACAGCGAGGATTACCGCGAGGGGCGCGCCGCGTTCCTGGCGAAGCGCGCGCCGGTCTTCCGGGGGCGTTGAGCGCCCGGCCCGGACGCGGGCGTGGCGCGTCCACCTGCCGCGTGACAGCGGCTCCAGCCCTGGTAAAAGCGGGCGCAAGCACGCAAGACATCACGAGGACGCCCCATGCTCCCGAACGCCGTCCGCGAGTTCAACTTCGATCTCGGCGAGACCGCCGACGCCATCCGCGAGACGGTGCGCGGCTTCGCTCAAGCTCGCATCGCGCCGCGCGCCGAGGAGATCGACCGCACCAACACCTTCCCCCGCGACCTCTGGCCCGAGATGGGGGCTTTAGGTCTCCACGGCATCACGGTCGAGGAGGAGTACGGCGGCACAGGGTTGGGCTATCTGGAGCACGTGGTCGCGATGGAGGAGGTGTCGCGTGCCTCCGCGTCGGTCGGCCTGTCCTACGGCGCGCATTCGAACCTGTGCGTCAACCAGATCCGCCGCAACGGCAACGAGGCGCAGAAGCAGAAATATCTCCCTAAGCTCATCTCGGGCGAGCATGTGGGCGCGCTCGCCATGTCGGAGCCGGGCTCCGGCTCGGACGTGGTCTCGATGCGCACCCGCGCCGACAAGCGCGGCGACCGCTACGTCCTCAACGGCAACAAGTTCTGGATCACCAACGGCCCCGAGGCCGAGACCCTCGTCGTCTATGCCAAGACCGACCCGGACGCCGGCCCGCGCGGCATCACGGCCTTCCTGATCGAGAAGGGCATGAAGGGCTTCTCGACGCATCAGAAGCTCGACAAGCTCGGCATGCGCGGCTCCGATACCTGCGAGCTCGTCTTCGAGGATTGCGAGGTGCCCGAGGAGAACGTGCTCGGCGAGGTGGGCCGGGGCGTCAATGTCCTCATGTCCGGCCTCGACTACGAGCGCGCCGTGCTGGCGGCGGGCCCCTTAGGCATCATGCAGGCCTGCCTCGACGTGGCGCTTCCTTACGTCCACGAGCGCAAGCAGTTCGGCAAGCCGATCGGCACCTTCCAGCTCGTCCAGGGCAAGGTCGCCGACATGTATGTCGAGATGAACGCCGCCAAGGCCTATGTCTACGCGGTGGCCAAGGCCTGCGACCGCGGCGAGACCACCCGCGAGGACGCCGCCGGCGCCATCCTCTACGCCGCCGAGAAGGCGACGAAGTGCGCCCTCGACGCGATCCAGCTCTTGGGCGGCAACGGATACATCAACGACTACCCGACGGGGCGGCTGCTACGCGACGCCAAGCTCTACGAGATCGGCGCCGGCACGAGCGAGATCCGCCGGATGCTGATCGGGCGCGAGCTGTTCGAGAAGACGGCGTGAGAGCCTCTCACAATCGGCACGCCATCCACAGATGACGAAAGGGCGCCCGGAGATCCGGGCGCCCCTTCGTTTGCCTCGCGCATTCCGGCGACGCGCCTCAATTGATCCTCGGCGGCTCCAGCTCCAGCGGCGGCAGCCCCGGCAGCCCCCCTCCCCCGGGCGTCTCGAGGCCGGGGATGATCAGGTTGTCGAGCTTCTTCTGGACCTCGGTGGGGTCGATCTGCTGCTGGCCCGACTTGTAGTGGGTCACCATGCCGGGGAAGGCATAGACGAGCGCGATCATCGCGGCCTGGATGGCGATGAAGGGGATCGCGCCGCGATAGATGTCCCCCGTAGATACGCCCTGGACCGTCTGGCCCGTGGCCTTGTCGACATAGGGCTCCTTGGGCGCCACGGATCGCAGATAGAACAGCGAGAACCCGAAGGGCGGCGTGAGGAAGCTCGTCTGCAGGTTCACGCCGAGCAGCACGCCGAACCAGATCAAGTCGATCCCGAGCGCTTCCGCCGGCGGCACGAGGAGCGGCACCAGGATGAACACGATCTCGAAGAAGTCGATGAAGAAGCCGAGGAACAGCACCACAACGTTCACGAAGACCATGAAGCCGAACACGCCGCCCGGAAGCTGGAGCAGGAGATCCTTCATCCAGACATGCCCGTTCACCCCGTAGAAGGTGAGCGCGAAGACGCGCGCGCCGATGAGGATGAACATCACGAATGCGGAGAGCTTGAGCGTGCTCTCGCAGGACTGGCGCAGGAGCGCGAGGTTCATGCGCCCCTTCATGGCGGCGAGCAGCAGCGCGCCGACCGCGCCCATGGCGCCACCCTCGGTCGGGGTGGCGAGGCCTACGAAGATCGTCCCCAGCACCAGGAAGACGAGGGCGAGCGGCGGCACCAGCACGATCACCACCTGCTCGGCGAGCCGGGACAGGAGGCCAAGGCCCAACGCCCGGTTCAGGCGCGCCGCGGCGTAGGCCGCCGCGACGCCGAGCGCCGCGCCGTAGACGAAAGGAGCCTGCTCGACCACGCCGTCGAGGTAGAGCGTCGCCCCCCAGGCGACCGCGACCGCGGCCGAGAGCACCGCCACCAGGGAGGCGATGCCGCCGCCGAGCGTGCGCTCCTCCGGCGGCAGGGCCGGGACCCAGGCCGGCCGCACGATCGACACTGCGAAGACGAAGAGCGCGAACAGCCCCGTGAGCATCAGCGCCGGCAGCATGGCGCCCGTATACATGTCGCCGACCGAGCGGCCGAGCTGGTCGGCCAGCACGATCAGCACCAGCGAGGGCGGGATGATCTGGGCCAGCGTGCCCGACGCCATGATCACGCCCGAAGCCAGGCGGCGGTCGTAGCCGTAGCGCAGCATGATCGGAAGCGAGATCAGGCCCATGGCGATGACTGAGGCCGCCACCACGCCCGTGGTGGCGGCGAGCAGCGCGCCCACGAAGATCACCGCGTAGGCCAGGCCTCCGCGCACGGGTCCGAAGAGCTGGCCCATCGTGTCGAGGAGGTCCTCGGCCATGCGCGATCGCTCGAGGATCAGGCCCATGAAGGTGAAGAACGGGATCGCCAGCAGGGTCTCGTTCGACATGATGCCGAAGACGCGCTCCGGGAGCGCTTGGAAGAAGGTCGGCGCGAAGAGCCCGAGCTGGATCCCAACCCAGCCGTAGATCAGCCCCAGCGCCGCGAGCGCGAAGGCGATCGGGTAGCCGAGCACCATGAACAGGATGAGCGACACGAACATGATCGGCGCGATGTTCGCGATCAGGAAGGCGGTCACGGCGGGTACCTCGGAAATACGGTGCGGCGGGGCGTCAGGGCGTCGGCGCGATGGGCGCCCCGTGGGCGCCGTGGGCTGCCGACGACGCTGGATCGGGGATGACCCCGCGCAGGATGGCGACGCGCTTGATGAGCTCGGACGCCCCCTGAGCGAGGAGCAGCAGGAAGCCGACGAGGATCATCGCCTTAGCGGGCCAGATGATCAGGCCGCCGGCATTGGTCGACACCTCGCCGCTCTGGAAGGAGCTCAAGAAGAAAGGCGTCGCCGTATTGATATGCAGAAGCACGAAGGGCAGCAGGAAAATGAGGTGCCCCGCGATGTCGAGCCTGTCGCGGGCCCGCTTCGACAGGCGGCTGGAGATGATGTCGATCCGCACATGC
>DASPJU010000640.1:0-2605 GCA_035628475.1 Salinarimonas sp.
TCGTCCCCGGCGCAGTCGATCATGTAGCCCCCCGAGGCGGCCGCGTCCTCCACGAAGACGAGGACCGGCAGCCCCTTCTCGAGGCTGAGCGAGCGGATGCGGCGATAGATGAGATGCGCCTGGACCGGCGCGCCGCCCGGCGAGTTCACCACGACCGCCACGGCCTTGGCGCCCTTCATCGCGAAGGCGCGCTCGAGCGCCGGGGCGCAGGACACGATGGAGAGGCCCGGCCGCAGGGCCGAGATCGCGCCGATGGCCCCCGTGAGCCGCACCACCGGGACGAGGGGACCGCGGTCGCGCAGCCGCGCGGGCAGGAAGGGGCGCAGGCGATCGAGGATGGAGGGCAAGGCTTGGATCCTGTGGCAGAGGCTTGAGCGCTGCCCCCCACGTGGGGCGCGCGCGACGGTCAAGCAAGCCGCGACGGTGTCGCGCCCCGGGACGCGGGGGCGGTCGGTGCGGGCGGGCACCGACACGCTGGGCTTGACAGGCTTCGTTCAGGTTCTCCAGCGTAGGACTGGAGAATCCGGCCCCCGGGGGGCCGGCAACAAGGAGGGAGCTCATGCGTTTCGGAAGGCTCGTCGCCCTGGTCGCCACGGTCGTCGGCGGTCTCATGACCTTCGGGGCCGCCCCGTCCCAGGCGCTGCCGATCGGCCCGGGCGCCATGCCCGACGTCAAGGGCGGCGCCGTGGAGCAGGTGCAGTACTATTACCGGCCGCAGCGCCGGGTGGTGGTGCGTCGCAACGTCTACCGCCCGGTCTATGGCGGCCGCCGCTACTACCGCCCGCCGGTCGTGGCCTATCGCCCGATCCGCCGTCCCCGCGTGGTCTGCTCGACCCGCGTCCAGGTGGTCCGCACGGCTTATGGCTATGTCCGCCGTCCCGTGCGGGTCTGCCGCCGCGTCTTCTGAGCGGCCGCCGATCGGCACCCGAAGGCCGCTGCCCCGCAGCGGCCTTTCTTCGTCGCGGGCCCCGCGGGGAGTTCGGGCGATTCCCGACCCGGGTCGCGCGCCGCGGCGGGCCATGATAGAGGGGCTGCCATGAGCGTGATCTCCCTGAAGCCGGCAGCCCCCGCCGACGCGGTGGCCTCGGCGCTGCGCACCATCGCCAGCGAGCGCGACGGCCTCGCCGCCCTGATGGAGGCCCTGGCGGGCCCGCTGGCGGCTCCCTTCCAGGCGGCCGTGGACCTCATGGCCGCCGCGAGCGGACGCGTGATCGTCACGGGCATGGGCAAGTCCGGCCATGTGGGGCGCAAGATCACGGCGACGCTCGCCTCCACGGGCACGCCCGCCTATTTCGTCCATCCGGGCGAGGCGAGCCACGGCGACCTGGGCATGATCCAGCGCGACGACGTCATCGTCGCCCTGTCCTGGTCCGGCGAGACCTCGGAGCTGTCCGACATCACGGCCTATGCCAAGCGCTTCGGCGTCGGGCTCGTCGCCGTCACGTCGAGCGACGCCTCGACGCTAGGGCAGGCCGCCGACATCTGCCTTGCCCTGCCTCGCGCCGGGGAGGCCTGCCCCAACGGCCTGGCGCCCACGACCTCGACCACGATGCAGCTGGCGCTCGGCGACGCGCTCGCGGTCGCGCTCCTGGAGCGGCGCGGCTTCGGGGCGAGCGAGTTCCGGGTCTATCACCCGGGCGGCAAGCTCGGCGCCCTGCTCAAGCAGGTCAAGGACGTCATGCACCAGGGCGACCGGCTGCCCCTGGTGGGGCTCGGCACGCCCATGACCGAGGCGATCGTGCGCCAGAGCGAGAAGGGCTTCGGCTGCGTCGTCGTGGTGGACGGGGCCGGCGAGATCGCCGGCATCGTCACGGACGGCGACCTGCGCCGGCACATGGGGGGCGACCTCCTCTCCCGCCGGGTCGAGGAGGTCATGACCCCCTCTCCCACCACGGTGCCCCCCGACATGCTCCTGGGCGAGGCCCTGGAGATCATCGAGACCCGCAAGAAGGGCGCGCTGATCGTGGTCGAGGGCCGCCGCCCGGTGGGCCTCGTCCACGTGCTGGACCTGCTGCGGGCCGGGGTGGCGTGAGGGGCGCTCCCGCACGACCCCCGGTTCAAGCACCGCCCCCTTCATTCCGGGGCATGCCGCAGGCGTGAGCCCGGAACGGCAAGGTGTTCCCTCAGGCCGCGGCCTTGGTCAGCGCCTCCACGACGTCGTCCACCACCCGAGCCACGAGGTCGCGGTCGTCGCCCTCGCCCATGACGCGGATCACGGGCTCGGTGCCCGAGGGACGGATCACGAGGCGCCCGCCCCCGCCCAGCCGCGCCCGCGCCGCCTCGATGGCGGTGGTCACGCTCTCGGCCTGGAGCGGCTGGCCGGAGCGGTAGCGGACGTTCTTGAGGATCTGCGGCAGCGGCTCGAAGCAGTGGCAGACCTCCGAGACGGGCTTGCCGCTCTGCTTGACCACGGACAGGAGCTGCAGCGCGGCGAGCAGGCCGTCGCCGGTCGTGGTGTAGTCCGACAGGATGATGTGCCCCGACTGCTCCCCGCCGAGATTGAACCCGTGCTCGCGCATGTGCTCCAGCACGTAGCGGTCGCCCACCGCCGTGCGGATCAGGTCGAGGCCCATGGAGCCCAGGTACCGCTCGAGGCCCAGATTCG
>DASPJU010000641.1:0-6638 GCA_035628475.1 Salinarimonas sp.
TGATACATGGCGAGTGCCGCGTCGTAGCCGGCGCGGGCGCGCGCGTGGAAGAGCGTGTCGGCGGGCACCGGGCCGAAGGCCGCGATGCCGTCCGCCACGAGGCGCTCGATGGCCGGACGGATCACCGCGTCGTCCTCGTGCCCCATGGTGCCGCTCTCGCCGGCATGTGGGTTGAGCCCCGCGACCGCGAGGCGGGGCGCCGCCACCCGAAAGCGGGTCGCGAGGTCGCGGGCGATGATCCGCCCCGTCTCGACCACGAGATCCGCGGTGAGCGCGTCCGGCACCGCGCGCAGGGGGATGTGGACCGTCACGGGGACCACGGCGAGGCCCTCGCTCCAGAGCATCATGACCGGGCGCGGCGGCGGATCGCCCGACAAGGCGGCGAGGAACTCGGTGTGGCCCGGATGGGCGAAGCCGGCGCGGGTGAGCACGTGCTTGGCGATGGGGTTCGTCACGACGGCGCGGGCCCGCCCGGCCCGGACGAGGGCGACCGCCGTCTCGATCGCCGCGATGGTCCCCGGCGCGGTCGCGGGATCCGGGCGCCCGGGCTGGGGCTGCGCCCCGGCGTCGACGGGCAGGACCGGCAGGGCACGATCGAAGGCCGCGGGGGCGTCCTCCGCCGCGACCTCGACGAGGGGCACGTCGAGGCCCAGCGCCCTCGCGCGGGCGCGCAGGATCCGCGGATCGGCGATCGCGACGAAGGGAGCGATCGCGGCGGCATCCCGGGCAAGCCAGGCCTTGAGCGCGATCTCGGGTCCGATCCCCGCCGGATCGCCCCCGCTCAGGGCGAGGGGGGCTGGCCTCACTGGGCGATGCCCTCGCCCGCGCTCGAGGTGCCGCCGAGGTTCTGCGACACGCCGGCCTGGCCCAGCGTGCGCAGGTCGAGCTTGAACATGATGGTCTGGGTGGTTTCCTTCGCGCCCGTATAGGTGCGGGGCTGCTGGGAATAGACGATCTCGAACACGGTGCACTCGTCCGCGTAGCCGCCGCCGAGCGTCATGGCGCTGATGGTCGGCTCGCGCAGGCCGGCGGGCGTGTAGGCGGTGGCCCGGTTGCGCATCATGTGGTCGAGATCGACCGTCACGGAGCCCGAGAGGTACCAGTTCGGCGTCAGCGCCAGGCGGGCATTGGCCGCCACGCCCTCGCGGCGGTCGGAATAGCCGAGGCCCGGCTGGGCGGCGTAGCGCGCATAGGTCAGGCCGGCGCGCAGGGCGCCGACGCCGCCCTGGAAGCTCGCCTCGAAGCGGTTGAGCGCGAAGGTGTCCTTGTCGAAGCGGGCGCGGGTCTGGAGCGACATGCCGGTCCAGGGCTGGACCAGCAGGCGCCCGACATAGTCGGAGAACCGGTCCTCGAGGCCCGAATCGAGGCCCACATTGACGATGTCGGGCGAGCCGAAGGAGTTGCGCCCGGCGACGTTCACGGATTGGCCGAACAGGGCGTTGATGTTGAAGCCGCCGGGGCCCGACAGGGTATATTGCACCCCGTAATTGGTGCGCACGCCGCCCTCGACCCGGTCCCAGCCCGAGAACTTGTCCCAGGCGAACAGGTTCGAGTCGTCGAAGACGAGGCTCTGGGCGTCCTCGTTGGGCAGGCGTCCGACCCGGGTCTCGCTCGGGCGGGCGATCACCTGCACGATCGGCTCCACGAGATGCGTGCCCCAGCCGCCCGCCGAGGCCACGAGGGGGAAGCGGTACTCGACGCCGACGCCCGGCATCGCGCGGCCCGTGAACGTGTCGTCCGACTGGCCCAGGAGGTTGACGATGCCGTAATTGACGTGCTGCGTCGTGTTCGGGCTGACGAAGAACCCGTCGACGCGCGCGAAGGCGAACGGCGTCCAGGTCTGGCCCGCGGGATCGATGAAGGTCCGCCGCCACGAGGCCTGGGCGGACAGGCGCGTCGTGGTGCCCCCGATGCCGCGCACGATGCAGGAGCCGCGCTCGAACACGGCGCAGGTGTCGTAGATCCCGAACAGGCGGGTGACCTGCGAGGGCACCTCCTGGAAGTGGGCCGCGTCGCGGGTGAGGCTGGTCAGGTTCGCCTGCAGGCGAACCTCGCCCCCTAGCGGCGCCGGGCCGTTGACGCGCTTGTCGTAGTCCAGGACCGGATGGACGATCGGCTGGAAGCGCTGCCAGTCCGTGGTCGTGAGCGGGACGAAATAGTAGCCCCGGGCATCGAACCAGGAGCGCTCGCCCTGCCCCGTGAGATAGGCCGTCGAGATCGCTTCCGTGCCGTAGAGGTTGCTGATGTCGCCGTTGCGGATCTGGTAGTTCTGCAGGAACCACTTGTCGGTGACGGCGGTGACGTTCCAGCCGAAATGCCAGCGCTCGTTGATGTGGAAGCGGCCGCGCGTCTCGAACGCGCCGCGGAACGTCTTGTCCCCCGCGCCCACGGGCGCCTTCAGGAAAGCGTCGGGCTCGGCCTGCGAGATCCCCGTCACGCGGATGCTGTAGGACCCCGTCTCGAGGCGGTGGCGCCACTCGGCCTGGCCGAGGAAGCCCTGGCGGGACAGGTAGGTCGGGCGCAGCGTCAGGTCGTAGTTCGGGGCGAGGTTGATGAAGATCGGCAGCGTGACGCCGGTCCCCAGCGCCGTGGACACCACGTAGGTGGGCGAGAGCAGGCCCGTCTTGCGCTTCACCGTGGGATCGGGCGCCCAGAAATAGGGCATGTACGCGACCGGGATGCCCGCGAACTCGAGCGTCGCGTTCTCGTAGTAGATCGTCCGCTCGGAGTTGTTGTGGATGATCCGGGCGGCCTTGACCTGCCAGAGCGGCGGCCGGGTCGGGTCCTTGGCGCAGGGCTCGCAGGCCGTGTAGGTGCCGCTCTCGAAGACCGTGCTCTCGCCCTCGATGCGCTCGGCGCGGGGAGCGGAGAAGCGGGTGCGCACGTCGACGCCGCGGTACTTCGTGGTCTGCTCGACGCGCAGCTCGTTGATGAAGCCGCTCTTGAAGTCGTCGGTGAGCTCGAAGCGGCTCCCCGTCGCGACGGTGCCGTCGGTCTCGGTGAGGCGCGCGTTGCCTTCGGCGGTCACGCGGCCCGTGTTGCGGTCGTAGGTGACGGAATCGGCCTGGAGCGTGCGCCCCTGGTAGTTCATCTCGACGTCGCCGCGCGCCGTCACGGTGTTGCGGTCGTTGTCGTAGACGAGCTCGCGGGCCTCCAGGAGGAGGCGCGCGCCCTTGTCGTTCTTCATGCGCTGGGTCAGCGAGTCGTTGAGCGTGCCCTGCGCGCTCGCGGGCACGGGCACCACGGCCGTCGACAGCGCGGTCCCGACCGCGAGCCCGGCGACGATCCCCGCCACGCGTCCCATA
This sequence comes from Salinarimonas sp., assembly GCA_035628475.1. Taxonomy (GTDB): domain Bacteria; phylum Pseudomonadota; class Alphaproteobacteria; order Rhizobiales; family Beijerinckiaceae; genus Salinarimonas_A. The sequence goes on from DASPJU010000641.1 coordinate 3,306, forward strand.
CGCACTCCCTCTCGACGCCCGCCCCGGAGGACCATCAGCCATCCTCCTGGTGCAGCAGCGCGAGCGTCCCCAACAACGTTCCGACGACGGCGGGGAACCAGGCGGCCACGGAGGGCCGCACCATCCCCGACGTTCCCAGATCCTCCATCAGCTGCGTGGCCACGTAAAGCACGAAGCCTGCCGCCACGCCGCTCAGGACCATCCGGGCGACGCCACCAAACCGGAAAAATCTTAAGGAAAAGGACGCCGCCACGAACACCATCGCCACGAACAGGAGAGGCCTTGCCAGGAGCACGTCGTATTGCAGGCGGTAGCGGGTCGCGTCCAGCCCCGCCCGCTCAGTTTGCGCGATTGTGTCGTTTAGGTCCCAGAAGGGCACGGATTCGGGAGGCGTGAAGGTCTTGCGGATCTGCGCCGGCTCGAGGTTGGAGGCGAGCAGGTAGGTGCCGTAGCTCTGCGGCTCCGTGGCGATCGCCAGGACGCGGGCGTCCTTGAGCTCCCAGTAGCCGTCGCGCAGCACCGCCTCGCGCGCCTCGATGCGCTCCTCGAAGGCGCCGGCGGCATCGAAGGTGAAGATCGTGATGCCCGTGAGCGTGGTGCTCTGGTCCAGGGCCGCGGCGGCGCGGATGATCGCCTGCCCGTCCACGCCCACCTGGCGCAGCCACGTGTCCTTGCCGGCCGTGGCCCGCTGGGACCGGGCGAAGATGCGCGCCTCCGTCTCCACGGCGCGGGCCTTCAGGTGGGCCGAGACGGGGTTGTAGACCGTCACGGTCCCGGCGCCGATCAGGATCGCGACCAGGAGACCGGGCTGGAGGAACTGCCAGGCCGAGATGCCCGCCGCGCGGGCCACGACGAGCTCGAGCTTGCGGCTGAGCTGGAGGAGCGCGCCCATGGAGCCGAACAGGATCGCGAAGGGCAGGACCTGCTCCGCGACCGCGGGCGTGCGGAACAGGGCGAGCCGCGCCATGGCGCCCGCGCTCGCCCCCTCCACGTCGCCCGCCCGGCGCATCAGCTCCACGAAGTCGAGGGTGTAGACCAGCACGAACACCGTCCCGAAGACGAGCATGATCGCCTGCAGGAACTTGGCCGAGAAATAGCGCCCGAGGGTCGCGCCGATGAGCATCAGGCCCTCCTCGGCAGCGCCAGGCGCGGCAGGGCCACGAAGCTCGCGGCGCGCGCCATGGCCGCCTTGGCGGCCCGGATCGGTCCCTCGCCGAAGATCACGAGAAGCGCCAGCACGCTCGCCAGGATGGGAACGCCGTAGACCGCGGCGAGGGCCAGGGGCGTGCGCACGGTCGCGCCCGTCGCCGCGAAGCCCGCGATCCGCAGGGCCCCCACCGCGACCACCGCGGCGAGGATCGACAGGCCGCGCCCCTGCCGGGTGGTGCGCGCGTCGCCCAGCGCCGCCACCGCGATGAGCATCATGGCGAGCGGGTAGAGCGGCGCCGAGAACCGGTCGTGGATCTCGGCCCGCACGCGGCCCCAGAAATTCACCCGGAGGGGATCCATCTCGTCCAGGAAGGCGAGCTGCATCGTCGAGCGCTCGCGCGGCTTGTAGACGAGGTCGCCGCCGTCGGGCGTGAGGGCCGAGAGGTCGAGGGCATAGCGCTCGAAGGCCACGATGGAGGTGTCGCGCCCGCCGGGCTGCTGGCGGTGGATCGAGCCGCGCTCGAGCACGAGGAAGCTCTCGTCGTTGATCTCGAAGGTCTGCCCCCGCTCGGCGAGATACACGATGCTGCGCCCGGCCTCGCGCCTGTCCTGCATGAAGATGCCCATGAGGGCGCCGCCCGAGCGCTCGCGGTAGTGGAACGTGACGCCCTGGTCCAGCGTGGTGAACTGCCCCTCCCGCACGAGGTTGGCGACGAAGTCGGCGCGGATCTTGGTGATGAGGTGGCGCAGCTCCTGGAAGCTCGCCGGCATCACGTAGAGGGTCATGAGGCCCACCAGCATCACGACGATCACGCCCAGCCCCAGGAAGGGCCGCAGGACCGAGTAGGGCGGCATGCCGGCCGCGCTCATCACGATAAGCTCGGAATCGCCGTTGAGCTTGTTGAGCGTGTAGAGCGTCGCGATGAACAGGGCGACGGGCGCGATCACCATGACCAGCGCCGGCAGGGTCAGGCCCGTGACCGCGAGGAACATCAGGATGGTCTGGCCCTTGCCCGTGAGCAGGTCGAGCTCCCGCAGCGCCTGCGTCAGCCAGATCACCGCGGTCAGCCCGAGGAGGCAGGCGAGGAAGGCGCCCAGCGCGATCCGGAAGACGTAGCGCTCGAGGAGGTTCATGGGGTCTCAGGCGGGCCCCGGCGGGGGCGTGGGGGAAGACTAGACGATCGGGCGGCGGGCACCAACGCGGCTGCGCGGCCTTGTTTGGGCGCCGGACTTGGGCGCTTTCAGGGCGGCGGGCCGCGACGTCCCGTCCGCTCAGGCACTTGGCGGCGCTGTGCCCTCCCGACGGACGTGCTATGAGGGCCGCCGACCTGCGCCGTTTCGGGCCGACCGTTGCGCCGGCGCTACATGAAGAGGATCCCCATGGCCGATCGCGTGAAGCTCGATGTCCAATCCCTCGCCCTGCCCCGGGACGGCGACCTGGTGGTCCTGGTGGGCGACGACCTCGCGCTCTCCGAGGCGGTGACGGGCCTGCTGGGTCCGGCGGCGGGCCTGGTCGCCCGCGCGGCCGGGCCCGAGCGCTTCAAGGGCAAGGCGAAGTCGGCGCTGACCCTCGCGGCCCCCGCCGGCCTGGCCGTCGACCGCCTGATCGTGGTGGGGCTCGGCGCCGCAGGGGACCGGGACGGGCTCGACCTGGTGGCGCTCGGCGGCACGATCGCGGGCAAGGTCCAGGGGCGCACCGCCACGGTGCTGCTCGACGCGCCGGGCCTCGCCATGGGGCCGGAGGCGGCGGCGGACATCGGCCTGGGGATGCGGATGCGCCTCTACGCCTTCGACCGCTACAAGACGAGGAAGAAGGACGAGGACGCCGAGGCCAAGGAGGCCACCCGGATCACCCTCGCGCTGGCGGATCCCGCCGCGGCCAAGAAGGCCGTGAAGGCGCGCGAGGGGCTCGCCGAGGGCGTGGCGCTCGCCCGCGACCTCGTCAACGAGCCGCCCAACGTGCTGGGCCCCGTGGAGTTCGCCGAGCGGGCGGCGGCGCTGGAGAAGCTCGGCGTCGAGGTCGAGATCCTCGACGAGCGCCAGCTCGCCAAGATCGGGATGCGGGCGCTGCTCGCCGTCGGCCAGGGCTCGGAGCGCCCGAGCCGCGTCGCGATCATGCGCTGGACCGGAGGGCGCAAGGGCGCGAAGCCGCTCGCCGTGATCGGCAAGGGCGTGGTCTTCGAC
>DASPJU010000642.1:0-3309 GCA_035628475.1 Salinarimonas sp.
CGATGATCGTCTCCCTCGGGATGCGATCGGCCTCGATGCCCGCGTTCCGGTCCTCGGGCGACGTCCACAGCGACCCGAAGCAGGCCGTCGAGATGTTCTCGACGATCGCGGAGAAGATGCCGGGCGTCGCGGCCCGGGTGCCGGCGAGCGAGTTCTTTCGGCGCGTCGGCGTCACCCCCGCGGCCGCCGACGAGGGCGTCGAGACCCTCGCCGACATCCTCGGCGGCACCACGACCCCGAGTGCCGAAGCGCCGAGCGCCGAGGCTCCGGTTGACGCTGTGCAGTCAGCGCTCAATGGCGCCCAGATTCAGTCGCTCGTGGACGTGGTCCAGCAGGTCCAGGCCGGCACCCTCAACAAGCCCGCGGCCATGGCGATCATCGCGGCCGGCTTCCCGAGCGTCCCCGCGGAGCTCGTGGAGCGCATGGTGCTGAGCGAGGCCGCGGACGAGGAGAGCGAGCTCGTCGGCGGCGAGGCTCTCGAGGACGGCTCGACGCTCTCGGGCGTGCTCCTCGAGGTCGCGAAGGCGGTGCGGGCCGGCGAGATCGACGCCTCAAGCGGCGTCGCCATCGTGCGCGCCTCGTTCCCCCAGATGTCGGAGGCGGCGATCCAGGCGATCGTCGCGCCCGCGCCCGTTCCGACCCTCGCGCCCCCTCCGCCCCCCGTTGCGCCCGCGGCGCAGATGGCAGGTGCTCCTTGAGCAACCAGTTTCGACGCGCCGTGGTCTCCATCGATGACCACATGATGGCCGAGATGCTGAGCATCAATGGGTTCCTCGGCCTTGGCATCCCGGCCGGCTCTCGAATCGTGGCGGTCGAGCACGACATGCACTGGAGCCGGACGCTTGTCTACTTCGAGCACGACAGCCTTGCTTCCATCCCGCCCGGAAACTCCGTTCCGGCTTACCCGTTCACGTGGAGTGCAGCGGCGCCCGGAGGTCCTCCATGAGCGTTGCGATCCTCGCCCTTGTCTGCGTCCTCGGGCTGCTCGTCTGCCTGGCGGCTCGGCGGTTTGCTGGCCGCGTCGTCGAGGACCCCATCGGCGTCGAGGACCTGACTCCGGACCGGTGCCCGAGCGTGTTTCGCCAAAATGGCGAAGTCCCGTCCCTCGACACCTGGACGGTCACGACCGGCACGGAGGCGGCGGGGATCGCCAACATCGGCGAGGGCGGCACGCTCCACCTGACCTTCGGCAAGCCCATCGTCGGCGCGAACGCGGCCCGCGGCCAATGCCTCGGCGGCTTCTACGTCACCCCCGTCGGCGAGCGGCCGGAGCGTGTTGAGCCGCCCCGCGAGTGCACCCATCCGCCCTTCTCGTCCCTCGACCGCTCCCTCCTCGAGTCCATCGCCTCCGGCCGCGCCTCGACCCCGGAACTCTGCGCCGCAGGCGCTGCGGGCTCGACGACCGTCCAGAATGCGCTCCGCATCCTGTCGGCGCGCGGGCTCGTCGCTCGCCACTGCGGGGCGCTGCGCGTGACGGCCGCCGGGTTCGTTGCCCTCGCGGCCCACAAAGGGGGTGGCGACGCATGCTGAGCCCTGCCCTCTACGCGCTCGGGGTCCTCGGCGCCGTCGGGCTCGCCGTCACGGCCAGCGCCTGGCGCACTCGCGTCCGTGAGCAGGCGCGCCAGGACGCTCACGCCCGCGCCCGCGGCACCATCACACGGCTCCTCAACGCCCTCGAACTCGCGGACCTCGCGTTCGACAAGGTCGCTCGTGAGCGGGCCGACCTTCGCGATGCCCTCGCGCACGCCCGCGAGCGCGCCGACACCGCCGAGGCGAGCGAGGAAGCCTTACTGGCCGGGCTCGTGTGTCGGCATTGCGGCGAGCTGGAAGAGAGGGCCCCGTGAGCCGCGCCGTCCTCGAGCGTCTGCGTGCCCATCTCGAGCGCCCCGCGCTCTACGTCGAGGCCGAGGAGTGCGGCGTCTTCATCCGCCTGCCACCCGAGCTCGCCGCGCAGTTCCCCGAGAAAAGCGAGGACAGTTCCCCGCCGCACGTCACGCTCTGCTTCATCGGCCATGTGCCCAGATCGCGGACGGCCGACCTCGCCACGGCGCTTCGCGAGGCGCTCGCGGGCATCGCTCCCTTCGAGCTCGAGCTCGACCTCTACGCCGAGTTCCAGAACCCCGAGGGCGCGACGATCGCCCACATGGTGCCCCGCGCCGTCGGGCTCTGGCCGGAGCGCCTCGCCGCGCTCCACGCCTCGATCAAGAGCCACGTCGAGGCTCGCGGCGTGCGCGTCGGCCATCACCCCGGCCCGTTCCGCCCCCATGTCACCCTCGCCTATGTGCCCGCCGGCCAGGTCTACGAGGGCCCGAAGCCGAAGGGGCGATGGCGCGTTGATGGCGTCGAGCTCTGGACGGGGCCGAACGGCCATGCGACGCCGACGGTCATTCCTCTCCAGGGGCGGCCTGTCGGCCACGACGAAGGCCACGGGGTCACGATGGGGGGCGCCGTGCTCTACTTCGACGAGAGCAAGGTCAAGAGGGACGGAGGCAAGTTCGCGACCAAGGAGGGCGCGAAGAAGTCCGAGAAGGGCGGCTCCGGGACCGGCGACCGCTCGGCCTCGAAGAAGAGCGACACGACGAGCTTTCAAGAGGCCTTCAAAGCGCTCGCGGCGAAGCAGAAGGGCGCGACCGCAAAGCCCGCGAACGCAGCTCCTGCGCCGCCCAGTCCGCCCCCCGCCTCTTCCCCCGCTCCCGAGAAGAAGGCGGCCGCCGACGCCGCGGCCTCTGCTGTCAAGGATCGCTTCGGCCCCGAGGCCATGGGTCTCAAGCCCGCGGCCGAACCCGCCTCCGCTGCCTCCGCCGGCACCGCTCGCGAGCGCCTTGAGAAGCGCGGCTACAAGATCCAGGGCGTGAAGTCGGCCGATGGTGGCGCCGCCGTCGAATACGAGATTGGCGGCGAGAAGATCAAGGTCGAGCGCCGGGAGGGCGAGCTGCGTCAGGCCCGCGAGGGGCGCGCGTTCGAACGCTTCGAGGCGCGCCAGGACGCGTACGAGGCGCGGCGCACGAAGCGCACGCATAAGGAGAAGGCGGAGCGCATCGCGAAGGCGCTGGAGCGCACGCTCGGAGCGCCGGCGCAAGTCGCCCCGGCCCTTCCTGCGCCGCCTCCCGCTCCGGCCCCCCAGGGCCCGCAGCGTCGCCCCATGTCCGCGATGACCGAGCCCGAGCGAGCGAGGCTCCGACAGATCACCGAGCGCCTCAAGACCAAGCTTCTCGAGCGCGCGGAACGCGCCCGCCGTGGCTCGCGCTACTGTGCCCTCGACCTCGTGCTCTACGCGATCCGAAAGGCGGGCTGAGCCCATGACGAGCA
>DASPJU010000643.1:0-4313 GCA_035628475.1 Salinarimonas sp.
CAGATCATCCGACGCGACCTCTTCGTCGCCGCGGGCGGATTCGACGAGGGGCTGCGCTATTGCGAGGACTGGCACTTCTGGTGCCTGCTCGCGACCCGCTCCCCGTTCGCCTACCGGCCGGATCTCTGCGTCATGGAGTACCGGATCCACGCGAGCAGCACGATGCACGCGCGGGTGCGGCCCTTCTCGGATTTCGCGCCGGCCCTCGAGGCGATCTTCCGCGACGAGGCCGTGCGGGCGCGCGTGCCGGCGGGCGAGCTCGCCCGGCTCAAGCGGGCCGCGAACGCGAGCCTCCTCACCTATGTCGCGACGGAGGCGATCCGTCTGCGGGACTACGGCAGCTCGCTGCGTTCGGCCCTGCGGGCCATCGCGGAGGCGCCCGGACGGGCGCCCAACGTGGTTCTGCGCGTGTGCGGCACCTTCGCCCGCCTTTGAACGGAGCACCCCATGGCATCCCCCCTCTCCCTCCCGACCGTCCCCACCGCCACGATCGGCGGCCTGCCCATCGCGGCCCTCGACCGCGTCGATACCGCGCGGCTGATGCTCAAGCTCGCGGCCGCCCATCCGGAGGACGCGCCGCCCCTCTACATGACCTCCGCCAACGGCCAGGTGCTCTCGGAGGCCGCGCGCCGGCCGGAGCTGCGGCGCCTGTTCGAGGCAGCCGACCTCATCAGCGCCGACGGACAGCCCATGGTTCTGTGGTCGAAGGTGGCGGCGCGGGTCGCGATCCCGGAGCGCTGCGCCACCACGGACCTCTACCACGATGTCTCCCGCCAGGCGGCTCCGGGGACGCGCTACTACCTGCTCGGCTCCACCGCGCAGGAGGTGGAGCGCGCGGTCGAGACGACCCGGCGCCTCTATCCCCACATCACGATCGCGGGCTACCGCGACGGCTACTTCACCCCCGCCGAGGAGCCCGCCGTGGCGGCCGCGGTGGCGGCGACGCGGCCCGACATCCTGTGGATCGCCATGGGGGTGCCCCGGGAGCAGGAGTTCATCTGCCGCCGCCTCCGCGAGCTTGCGGGCGTGCGGCTCGTCAAGACCTCGGGCGGGCTGTTCAACTTCCTCTCCGGCACGCGCTCGCGGGCGCCGGGCCTGATGCAGGCCGCGGGCCTCGAATGGCTCTACCGGATGATGCTCGAGCCGCGGCGGCTGTTCTGGCGCTACCTCGTCACCAACCTGCACAGCGGCTTCCTCCTCCTCACGCGGACGCGCTGACATGGGCTCCTGGGCCGCCACTCCCGCCGCCGGCTTCGCGAATCCGCCCGCCCGGGCGACGGGGCCGCTCGCGCTCCAGGTGCGGCTCGCCGTGCTGACCGTCGCGCTGCTGCCGCTGAACTGGGTCATGGGCACGACCCTGCTCTGGGTGTACCTCGTGACCGCCGTGGCGCTGCTGGCGCCGGAGCGCCCCTCCGGCCTCGAGCTGGCGCTGGGCGCTCTCGCGGGAGCCCTCGTCCTGGGGCTGATGGTGGCGATCCTGACCGCCTCGCCCGGCGACCGGGTCATCGCGTCGCTCTACAACCTCACCATCATCGCCGTGATGGCGGGCTGCCTCAATCTCGGGCGCAAGCTCCAGGCGCGCTCGGCCCAGGGGCTCGAGCGGCTCTATCGCACGGCCCACGCGATCTTCCTCGTCCAGATCGCGATGGTGGCCCTCGTCACGGTCGCGGTCTCGGGCTCGAGCGAGCCCGAGGTCGCCTTCCGCACCCTCGTGCTGGGGCTCCTGGGCGAATTGCCGGGCGTGCTGGCGCAGTACTCGAAGTTCCGCGTCGCAGAGACCGACTGGACGAGCGACGGGCCGGAGCCGCGCATCGTCGGATTCGGCGTCTACGCCACCGAGGGCGCGATCCTTCTCCTGCTCACGGGGCTCCTCGCGGTGGCCCACGCAGCCCGGCGGGGCCGGCGGGGCCGGGTCCTCGTCTACGAGGGGCTGATCGTCGTGGCGCTCATCGCCATGGCAAGCCGCACCACGCTGCTCGCCTACGTAGCCTCCCTCGCCCTGCTGCCGGCGCTGCTCGGCCGGCGGGTCGGGATCGCGGCGCTGGCGCTGGCGCCGCTTGGCATCGTCGGAGCCGGGCTTGCCGTCGCCCACGGCACTGACCTCGCCGCGGCCGCCTTCGGCAGCCTCAACGAGAGCCGTCCGGGCTCTTCGGGCACCCGCTTCCTCTCCTACGCGACCGCGATCCGCATGGTGCTGGACGCCAACATCCTGACGGGGCTCGGGATCAAGCCCGTCGACGAGACCCTGATGCTGATCCCCATCGGCTCCCACTCCACGCTCGTCTCGATGTTCACGAAGGGCGGCCTCGTCGCGCTCGCCGCGCTGCTGTGCCTTTATGCGACGCTCCTGGCCGGCGTCGCGCGCTCCCAGATCGCCCTCCTGGGCGGCGCCTTCGCCCGGGAGCCCGCCCGGCGTCTGGAGCTCGTCTGCCTCGCGCGCGGAACGCTCGCGCTCATGATGTGGTGGCTCACGGAGGATTTCGACGCGCCCGCCCACCAGGCGGCGATCGGCGGCCTGTTTCTCGGGCTGTTCTGCGGGTGCCTGCGGGCCGCGACCGCGCCGCGGCGCCGGGCGCTCTGGCCGGGGCCGGCGTGATGGCGCCGGATTTGCTCCCTGGGGATCACGGGCGCGATCCGGCGCTCCACCTGTCCCGAAACGGGACGGCCAAGAGGGTGAGCTCAATGCAGACGGTCGATCCCATGCGCCTTCGCGCCGGCCTGCCCCTGCCCCAGGGCGACGAGGCCCCGCCGGCGGGCCTCGACATCGGCGAGGCGCTCGCCGCCTTGCGCCGCCGCTGGCGGGGAATCGCGCTCCTGGGCGCCGTCGGCCTCGTCGTCGGGCTCGCGGTCGCCCTGGCGCTGCCCCCGCGCTTCGTCGCCGCGACGCAGATCGCGATCGACCCCCGCGGCCTCCAGGTGATGGACAACGAGGTCACGCCGCGCGGGCTCACCCAGGAGGGCAACGCCGCGATCCTCGAGACGCAGATGCGGGTGCTCCAGTCCGACCTCGTGCTGCGCAAGGCGGTCGAGCGCGAGCGCCTGGGCGAGGATCCCGAGTTCAACGGCGACGGGGGCGGCCTGGCGGCCCGGGCGCGCGGCGCCGTGGGGGCCGCCCTGGGGCGCGCCGCCCGTCCGGTCGATCCGGAGCTCACGGCGCTCTTCACCCTGCGCACCCGCATCCGCGTCCAGCGGGCGCCCGGCGCCTACGTGGTCGATCTCTGGGTTCAGTCCCGCGAGGCCGCCAAGGCGGCCCGCATCGCCGAGGCGATCGCGCGGGCCTTCATCGAGGAGCAGTCCTCCGCCCGCCGCGAGGCCGCCCGCGCGGCGAGCGACGCGCTGGCGTCCCGCCTCGACGAGCTGCGCGACCGGGTCACGACGGCCGAGAACGCCGTCGAGGCCTTCCGGTCGGACAACCGCATCGTGGGCGCCAACGGGCGCCTCCTCAACGAGCAGCAGCTCTCGGACGTGTCCAACCAGCTCGTGGCGGCGCGCGGCCGCACCGGCGAGCTCAGGGCGCGCTTCGAGCAGATCCAGCGCATCCAGCGCGCGGGCGGCGTGCTCGACGCCACCTTCGAGGTGGTGCAGTCCCCCGCCATCGCCGGCCTGCGCTCGCGCTATTCCGAGATCCGGCGCATCGAGGACGATCTCGTCCTGAAGCTCGGCCCGCGTCACCCGGAGCTCACCTCGGTGCGGGCCCAGGCGGCGGGCGTGCAGTCCCAGATCGCGGCGGAGGTGAACCGCATCGCGGCCTCGATCCGCAACGACTACGAGCGGGCACGGGCCAACGAGGAGGCCCTGGAGCGCTCCGTCGGCGCGATGGGCCAGGAGAGCGGCACCGTGAACAGCCGGCTCGTGCGCCTGCGCGAGCTCGAGCGCGAGGCGCAGGCGAGCCGCGCCATCTACGAGAATTTCCTCAACCGCACCCGCGAGACCCGGGAGCAGGGCGAGATCGACACCACCAACATCCGCATCATCTCGCCCGCGCGGCCGCCCCTCGAGCCCGTCGGCATCCCCTCCGCCGTGATCGCGGCGGTGGCGGCCGCGCTCGGCCTGACGCTCGGGAGCGTGGGAGCGCTCGCGCGGCACGCTCTCGACGGGCGGGTTCATTCCGCCCGAGGGCTCTCCGCGCGCACGGGCCTGCCCGTCCTCGCGGTCGTGCCGGGGCGGCGGCGCCGCTCCTCCCTCGCGGACGCGCCGCCGCAGGCGCTCATGCGGCTGCACGACCGGCTCGCCGAGGGACGGCGCGCCGCGGCCCCGGTGCTCGCCGTGACGGCGCCCGACGCTGGCGAGCAGGTGGCGGAGGTCGCCCTCCA
>DASPJU010000644.1:0-2002 GCA_035628475.1 Salinarimonas sp.
GCCGCCGGCCTCGGGCATGCGGATCACCTCGAGGGCGCGGGCGCGGTTGGGCAGCCGCCGGATGAAGCCACGCTCCTCGAGCGCCATGATCAGCCGGTGGATGCCCGACTTCGACTTGAGGTCCAGCGCGTCCTTCATCTCGTCGAAGGAGGGCGGGATCCCGGTTTCGCGCAGGCGCTCGTGGATGAAGCGGAGCAGTTCGTGCTGCTTGCGGGTGAGCATCGGACCTTCCATCGCCGGGCTCCGCGGACGCGGAACCGATTCCGTAAACAAAGCAGGAACATCGTAAACGTTCCCCCTGTGTTCCGCAAGCCTGGCTTTGCCGCGCTCCGGACGAAAGCTTACCGGCCCGTTAACGGACCTTCGCGGAAGCGCGCGAGCGGCACGATCCGGCAGGCTTCGCCGGCGCGGGTGGCGGGGGCGTGCGGCGCGCGGATGAGGAGCGCGTCCGCCTCTGCCAGCAGGCGCAGCATGGATGAATCCTGCGCGGCCGCCGGCGTGGCGACCGGCGGGCCCGTGGCCGCGGGCCGGGCCAGAACGGCGCGCAGGTAGTCCTGGCGGGCGTCGTTGGCGCGAAGATCCGCCCCGAGGATCGCAGGCTCGCTCGGGTCGTCTCCCGCCCGCGGATCGCCCTGCAGCGCGCGGATGGCCGGCACCACGAACAGGATCGCGCAGACGATCGCCGAGACCGGGTTGCCCGGCAGGCCGATCGCGAGGGTGCGGCCGAGCCTCCCCTGGAGAAGCGGCTTGCCCGGCCGCATGGCGATGCGCCAGAATCCGAGCTCCAGGCCCATGGCCTCCATGGTCGAGCGCACGAGGTCGTGCTCGCCCACGGAGGCGCCGCCGAGCGTCACGAGAAGATCGAGGCCGTCGGCCAGGCCTCCGTCGATCGCGGCGCGCAGGCGAGCCGGGTCGTCCACCGCGATGCCGAGATCCACGGCCTGCGCGCCCGCCTCCTCGGCAAGCGCCGCCACCGCATAGAGGTTCGAGGCCACGATCTGGTCCGGGCCCGGCGCCGTTCCCGGCCGCACCAGCTCGTCCCCCGTGGCGAGGATCCCAACCCGGGGGCGCCGCCGCACGGGAAGCGACGGGTGGCCCATGGCGGCCGCGAGCGCCAGCGCCGTCGCGTCCAGGCGCCGGCCCGACCGCAGGAGCACGTCGCCCTCGTGGAAATCGAGGCCCGCCGGTCGCAGGAACCGGCCGGGGGAGGGGGCCTCCACGACCGACACGCAATCACCCTCGCGACGGGCGTTCTCCTGGATCAGGATGGCGTCGGCGCCCTCCGGCACGGGCGCGCCCGTGAAGATGCGCACCGATTCGCCGGGCCCGACGGAGCCGGGAAAGCGCCGCCCCGCCACGGCCTCGCCGATGACCCGCAAGCGCGCTCCGGCTCGGGCGTCCTCGGCCCGCAGCGCATATCCATCCATGGCGGACGCGGGGAAGGGGGGTTGCGTGCGCAGCGCGCGGAGATCCGCGCCGAGGGTGCGGCCGCGGCTGGCGGCGAGCGGCACCATCTCCGTCGGCAGCGGCTCGCCCGCGGCCGCCAGCACGCGGCGCAGGGCCTCCTCGACGGAGATGAGGCTCACGGGCCCGCCTCGTAGGTCCCAGAGCGCCCGCCGCTCTTCATGAGGAGGCGCACGCCCTCGATCCGCATGGCGCGGTCGGCGGCCTTGACCATGTCGTAGATGGTGAGGCAGGCGACCGACACGGCGGTCAGCGCCTCCATCTCGACCCCCGTGGGGCCCGAGACCCGCACCTCCGCGGTGACCCGCACGCCCGGGAGCGCCTCGTCGATGGCGCAGTCGACCCGGACCTTGCTCAAGAGCAGCGGATGGCACAGCGGGATGAGCTCGTGGGTGCGCTTGGCCGCCATGATGCCGGCGAGGCGGGCGGTGCCGAGCACGTCGCCCTTCTTGGCGTCGCCCTGGCGGATCAGCGCGACCGTCTCGGGCAGCATCACCACGGTGCCCTCCGCCCGGGCCGTGCGGTCGGTCGCGGCCTT
>DASPJU010000645.1:0-3556 GCA_035628475.1 Salinarimonas sp.
ATCGAGGTCGACCTCTCGGCGCTGTCGCTCGACGACAAGAAGACCTACGAGGTGCTGTGCCGCGGCGAGACGGTGGGCATCTTCCAGGTGGAATCGGCGGGCATGCGCAAGGCCCTGGTTGAGATGGAGGCGGACCGCTTCGAGGACATCATCGCCCTCGTCGCCCTCTACCGCCCGGGCCCGATGGCCAACATCCCCGTCTATTGCGCGCGCAAGCTCGGCAAGGACGAGGCCAACAAGCGGGACTGGTACCTGCACCCGAAGCTCGAGCCGATCCTGCGCGAGACCTTCGGCATCATCGTGTACCAGGAGCAGGTGATGCAGGCGGCCCAGGAGCTCGCCGGCTATTCCCTGGGCGACGCCGACCTGCTCCGCCGCGCCATGGGCAAGAAGATCAAGGCCGAGATGGACGCCCAGCGCGACCGTTTCGTGAACGGCGCCACCGAGCGGGGGCTGAGCAAGGCCCTTGCCGACGAGATCTTCGACCTGCTCGCCAAGTTCGCCGATTACGGCTTCAACAAGTCCCACGCGGCGGCCTACGCCCTGATCTCGTACCAGACCGCCTACATGAAGGCGAACCATCCGGTCGAGTTCCTGGCGGCGCTGATGACGCTCGATCTCGACAACACCGACAAGCTCTCCGAATTCCGGCGCGAGGCGCAGCGGCTCGGCATCATCGTCGAGCCGCCCTCCATCAACCGCTGCGGCGTGGTGTTCGAGGTGCACGAGGGCGCGATCCGCTACGCGCTCGCCGCCGTGAAGGGGGTGGGGCGCCAGGCCGTGGAGGCGATCGTCGAGGCGCGCGGCGCCAAGCCCTTCAAGGACCTCGCCGACTTCGCCCGGCGCATCCCGCCGAAGGCGCTCAACAAGCGGATCCTGGAAAATCTCATCGCGGCCGGCTGCTTCGACGAGATCGAGCCCGACCGGTCCCGCGCCTGCGCCGCCATCGACGCCATGCTCTCCCTGGCGCAGCAGGCAGCCGAGTCCGCCGCCGGCGGCATGATGGACATGTTCGGCGGCGTCGCCTCCGCGGACGTGACCCTGCGCATCCCGCCTCACGAGCCTTGGCCGGCTGCGGTGCGGCTGCAGAAGGAGTACGACGCGGTCGGGTTCTTCCTCACCGGCCACCCCCTCGACGAGTACGGCACGCTCCTCGATCGGCTGCGCGTCCAGCGCTGGACGGATTTCGCCAAGGCCGTAAAGGGCGGCGCCACGACGGGCCGCGTCGCCGCCACCGTGCTCGACCGCCAGGAGCGGCGCACCAAGAGCGGCAACAAGATGGGGATCCTCGCGCTCTCCGATCAGTCCGGGCATTTCGAGGCGATCATCTTCTCCGAGGGGTTGCAGCGCTTCCGCGATGTCCTGGAGCCGGGCGCGGCGGTGGTGCTCGTCGTCCAGGCCGGCCTCGAGGGCGAGGAGGTGCGGGCGCGCATCAACGCCGTCGAGCCTATCGACGAGGCGGTCGCCCGGCACCAGAAGGGCATGCGCATCTACCTGCGCGACGAGCGTCCCATCGCCTCGGTCAAGGAGCGGCTGCGCGAGCGCGGCGACGGCGAGATCTCCCTCGTCCTCATCCTCGACAGCGGCGACCGCGAGGTGGAGGTCAGGCTTCCGGGCAAGTATCTCGCCAGCCCCCAGCTCGCCGGCGCCCTGCGCGCCGTGCCGGGCGTGGTGCACGTGGAGATGAGCTGACCCGATTCCTCTCCCCTTGTGGGGAGGGGTCAGGGGTGGAGGTCGGCACGCCACCAGCCGACGGTGCCGAACCCCGCCGTACCGGCCCGCGTGCTCCCACTCCCCCCACCAGCTCCGACGTTGCGACCCCCACCCCCAGCCCCTCCCCACAAGGGGGAGGGGAGATGCGTTGCGCCCGCTGCGGCCTCGACCAGTCCCCTCGAGCGTTTTCGCGTGAGGTGGATCCGGCTCACGTGAAGACCCGAAGGACAGCGATAGCAAGACGCGACCAAGCAAGAGCCGATTCCGTGTCAACGGAAACGGCTCCAACCATGCCGACGCCCTGCGCGGCGACCACCGCGACAAGCGGCGTGGGCAGCGACGCCGCACCCTAGGGCCAAGCCTCACGGCAGGCAGGCGCGCGCGACGCGCCGAGCATTGCCGCCGAGGATCCCGGCGACCTCGTCGGCCGAGAAGCGGCGGCGCAGCTCCGTCGCGAAGGCGGGCAGCACGGCGTATTCGGGGACAACGCTGCGCCCGATGATCCCGCCGAGATCCGTCGCGAGAGCCACGTGGGCCGGCCCCACCGCGTCCGCGAGCCGTGCCGTGCCCTCCGCAAGGGCCGCGAGATCCGCGAAGACCTCGCCGTGCGGCCAAAGGCCGACGACCCCGCCGGTCGAGGCGACGAGGCGGGCATGGTCGGCGGTGATGAGGCGTGAGCGCGCCCGCGGCCCCCGCGCGATCGCGGCATGCGACAGGATCAGGGGCTTGCGCGCCACGTCGACGGCGCGGCGCACCAGCGCCTCGGTGCCGTGCGCCACGTCGACGATGATCCCGAGCGCCTCGCAGCGGCGCACGACCTCGGCGCCGAAGGCGGTGAGCCCCCCATGGACGGGCGCCGCGGTCTGCACGTCGCCGAGCTCGTTGACGCGAAAATGCGTAAGCTGGAGCGAGCGCAGGGCGTGGATCGCGAAGGCCGCGTCCAGCGCGCCGACCTCACCCTCGAGGAAGTCGCCGCCCTCCGAGGCCACGAGGATCGACGGTTGGTCCGGGCGCGCGGCGTCGAGCTCCGCGGCCGTGCGCAGGACGGGCAGGCCCTGCTCGCGGGCGAGCGCGTGCACCCGGCCGAAGGCCGCCTCCGCGAAGGCGCGAAGCTCGCCCGGGGCCGGATCGCGCGCCGGGGCGATGCGTCCCTCGGGGGTGAGACGGTTCAAGAGCGAATCCGGCACGATCGCCAAGACGGCGACGGAGAGCCGGGCCTCGCGCATCGGGCCGGCGAGCGGCGCGAAGGGGGCCTGGGTGCCGGTCTCGCGACGCACGCGCAGGATCGCGCCGCCATGGCCGTGGAGGTCGACGCCTCCCTCGGGCGGCAGGGGAGCCGAGGACGCCGCTTCGGGGCCCTGCGCGGCCAGCGGGGCGCCAAGGCACAGGAGCGGCGCTCCGGCGAGCAGGCCTCGGCGCGTCACCCGCAGGGACGGGCGCTCCCCCGTGAGGGCGACGGCTCCCTCCAGGCGGTACCGCCAGCCCTCCGGATCGCCGCGCCGGCAGCGCCAGATCCCACGCAGCAGGCAGGCGCCAGGGTAAGGCGTTGTCCCCTCGACCTCGACGGCCCCGCGGGGATCCGCAGGAGGGCAGCCGCCGCAGCAGGGCGGCTCCGGCAGGAGCATGAAGCCGCGCGCAGCCTCGCTGGCCGCGAGCGGCCAGCCGGCGATCTCGACGGTCCGACCGTCGAAGGTGTCGGCCGCGCCGGAGAGGATCGCGGCCCAGCGGAGGCGCATGGGCCGCTCCAGGGGTCAGGCGGCGGATCGTCGGCCCTGGCCGGCCCGTTCGCAAGGGCGGGGGAGAACCGAGGCCCCTCGTTGCGCCCGCTCCCGCCTTGCCCTAT
>DASPJU010000646.1:0-2293 GCA_035628475.1 Salinarimonas sp.
GCTGGCGCTTCGTGAACCCCGTCCTCGAGGCGCAGTACGGGATCGATTCCATGCCCGAGACCGCCGAGAACGTGGCGCAGGAGTTCCAGGTCTCCCGCGAGGACCAGGACGCCTTCGCGATGCGCAGCCAGGCGCGGGCGGCGCGAGCCCAGGCCGAGGGCGTGCTCTCCGCCCGCATCGTCCCCGTGAGCGTGCCCGGCGGCAAGGCCGGACCGACCGTGGTGGATCGCGACGAGCACCCGCGCGAGACGACGCTGGAGCAGCTCTCCCGGCTCAAGCCCATCGTGCGCCCCGGGGGCAGCGTGACGGCGGGCAACGCGTCGGGCGTCAACGACGGCGCCGCGGCCCTGGTGCTGGCGAGCGAGGCGGCCGTCGAGCGCCACGGGCTCAAGCCGCTGGCGCGCGTGCTGGGCCTCGCCTCCGCGGGCGTGCCGCCGCGCATCATGGGGATCGGCCCGGTGCCCGCCACCCAGCGCCTCGTGGAGCGGCTCGGCCTCAAGGTGTCGGACTTCGACGCCGTGGAGATCAACGAGGCCTTCGCGGCGCAGGTCCTGGCCTGCCTGCGGGGCCTGGGGCTCCCCGACGACGCCGAGCACGTGAACCCGCATGGCGGCGGCATCGCGCTGGGCCACCCTTTGGGGATGTCGGGGGCCCGCATCGCGGCGGACACCGTCGACACGCTCTCGCGCACAGGCGGGCGCTACGGCCTCGCCACCATGTGCGTGGGCGTCGGCCAGGGCGTCGCGATGGCGGTGGAGCGCGTCTGAGGGGCCTGCCGGTCGGATCGGCGGGACAGCCCTGCGGGCCCATCCCGCCGTCCCCGCCCCGAGCGGGCGCGGTCCTCGGTCGTGGGATCGGCTAGCCCTTCACCTTCCGCATCTCACCGCGGCAGACGGCCCACCAGAGATTGCGGGCGTCGCGCTCGCCCCGCGCCTCGGGACGGCGGGCGCAGTCGACGATGGAGGTGGATTCCTCCAGGGTCGCGGCCGCGGCCGGGCGGCGCACGATGTGGCGGGTGACGGCGCGGAAGCGCTCGCCGTCGAGGGGCGTCGTCGAGACCAGGAAGGAGCGCTGCTCCGCCCCGTCCGAGCCGAACGGCCCCGTGCTGTAGAGCGGCGCGACGGGGGGCTGGGGCGGGGCCGCCAGGAACCGGGCGTTCGCCCAGCCGGACTGGGCGCCGAGCGTCACCCGGCACCAGCGCGACGCGCCGGCGGTGCCCGCGGGCACGACGCGGTCGCGCAGGATCTCCTGGCATCGCCCGATCTCGAGCCCCTTGGCGTCGGGCGGCAGCTCGCCGACCTTGCGGGCCTCCGCCGAGGGCTCCGCGCGCAGGTTCAGGACGTCGCCGGGCGGGACGCCCGCGACGTCCATCGGCCCCGCCTCGGCCGGCGCCGGGCTTGCGTGGGCGGCCGCGGCCAGCCCCGCGAGGGCGACGGCGGCCAGGATGGCGCGGACCATGGCGAGAGGCTCCAGAGGGTTGAGAATCATCGGCGAACCGCGCTCCCATGGGAGACGGGGAATCTTTAAGGCTCCGTTAACCACGAGCCCGCGACGATAGGGCCTGGACAGGTGGGGGTAGAGCTCATGCGCAAGCGTCTCGAACGGGCCCTTCGCGATCACCGGGACGAGCCGGGCGCGATCACGGGCTATCTCGTGATCACCTTCCGCGACGGTCGTGCCTACATGACGGGCGAGGCCAGCGACGGCGACGAGATCGCCCAGACCATGATCGACGGCGTGCGCGAGGCGATCGAGGCCCCGCTCACCGGCGCCGAGGACGATGGCGACACCATCGGCCTGTGCCTGGGGAGCGCGTGATGCTGCACCGTCATCCCGATCTCCTCTGGGCCGCGCTGCTCACCGGCGTCGGCGTCTGGTTCGGCCTGCGCCGGCGCACCCAGGACGCGGCGCTCGCCCGCCTCATGGCCGAGGCCGCGCGGGCGACCAAGCACTGATCCGGCTCAGGCGCTGCGGCGCAGGGGCGGCGCCTGGGGCGCCGCCTGGGGCTCGGCGAGCGCGATGTCGATCGAGAAGGTGAGGCCCTCGGCGGCGTAGTCCATCACGACGTCGCCCTTGAGCTGGCCCGCCAGCATGTGCTGCAGGAGGCGCGAGCCGAAGCCCTGGCGCGTCGGGGGCGCGGTCGGCGGCCCGCCCCGCTCGATCCAGGAGAAGGCGAGGCGGCGCGACCCGCCTTCGTCCACAAGCGCCCAGCGCACGGTGAGCCGCCCGGTCGGGGTCGAGAGGGCGCCGTGCTTGGCGGCGTTCGTGGTGAGCTCGTGGACCGCCATGCCGA
>DASPJU010000647.1:0-3018 GCA_035628475.1 Salinarimonas sp.
TGGACCACCGCCAGATCCGGACCGTCGAGCGTCACGAGAAGCCCGTGCGGCTGGATCGCGCCCAGGACGTGGATCGGCTCGCGGTCGCAGGCGGTCAGGTCGAGGGCTTGGGAGGAAGCGGTCATGGCGTCAGGCGGCCACCGCGACGCCGTCCGGCACGGGGGCGAGCCAGACCCGCAGGCGCTCGAACGCGGCGCGGGCGCCAGCCACCACCTCGTCGTCCCGCCCCGGCGGGACATTCGCTTCGAGATGGGCGCCGAGGGCCCGCCACATGGCGGCCGTCTCCCGGCCATAGGCCCGAAAATAGGCGCAGCCCGTCCCCGCCGTGAGGCCCAGGCTGCGCTCGACCTCGCGGGCGATCAGCGCGCCGCCGAGCGTCGAGCCCTCCAGGACGTAGAGCGCGCCGAGCGCGGCCGCGCGCGAGGGCGGGACGAGGCTCGAACGGCAGCGGGGCAGCGCCGCGATCGCACGATGGGTCAGCCCGAGGGACAGCAGGTCGCGCTCCAGGAAGGCCGTCTTGCGGCGCGGGCCGAAAAAGGCCTCGTCGGCGAGCGCCGCCGCGGCCTCGGGCTCCCAGACCCGGTGGAAGCCGTAGAAGCGCTCCACGAGGCCGCGATAGGCGTCCTTCGAGGCCAGGCGCCCGGCGAGGCCGACCTCGTCCTCGATTCGGTCATGGGCGATCGACGTCTCGGCCTTGAGCCGGACCATCAGCGACATGAAGGCCTGCTTCCATCATCCCCCGAGGGATCGGCTCGCTTGTTCTTGTTCTTCGCGAGCGGGGGCGATCCTAGAGGGCGACGGCTACGATGTCACCCTCGCGGGGGAACGGCCTGCCTGCGCGGCCCGCCGTTCCGCGACCGAGTCCTACCCGGCCGGCAGGGGCGTGGAGGGCGGCGCGCGACGGCGCCAAGCCCAGACGGCGACGGGCCAGAGCAGGGCCGCGAGCGTCATGACGGCAAGCACGCCGGCCACGGGACGCTCGATGAAGGGCAGCAGGCTGCCGTCGGACTTGATGAGCGAGGTGACGAGGTTCTGCTCGACCATCGATCCCATCACGACACCGAGCACCAGGGCCGCCACGGGGTAGCCGTTGCGCTCCATGGCGTAGCCGAGGACCCCGAAGGCGGCGACGCAGACCACCGCGAAGAGGTTGTTGCCCGTCGCGAAGGGGCCGACCGCGCAGCACAACATGATCACGGGCATCACGGCGGAGCGCGGGGCCCGCAGCACGGTGCTCGCGGCGCGGATCATCAGGATGCCCAGCGGGATCATGATGATGTTGGCGAGGATGAAGATGATGTAGAGCGCGTACATGCTCGAGGCGCGCTCGGTGAACAGGGTCGGCCCCGGATTGAGACCCTTCATGTAGAGCACGCCGATGGCGATCGCCGTGATGGTATCGCCAGGGATGCCGAACAGCAGCGAGGGCACCCAGCCCGAGGCGAGCGAGGCGTTGTTGCTGGCGCCGGCCTCGACGAGGCCCTCCGGATGCCCCGTCCCGAACTTCTCCGGCGTCTTGGAGAAGCGCTTGGAGAGCGCGTAGCTGACCCAAGCCGCCATGTCGGCCCCGGCGCCGGGCAGGACCCCGATGATGATGCCCACGATGTTCCCGCGGATCAGCGGCTTGGGGTAGCGCTTCGTGAGCTCCCATTGACCGGCCAGGATGCTGCCGAAGCGGCGCTTCGGCATGGCCGGCGGTTCCGCGCTCGTCATGGCGCGCATCACCTCGGAGACCGCGAAGACGCCGACCAGGGCCGGGACCACCTCGATGCCGCCGAGCAGGTCCGTGATCCCGAAGGTGAAGCGGGGCGTGCCGGCGGGGTTATCGATGCCGATGCAGGCGATGAGGAGGCCCAGCAACATGCTGGCGATGGCCTTCACGGGCGACGAGCGTGCCACGAGCGTGGCGCACATGAGCCCCAGGAAGGCGAGCCAGAAATACTCGAAGCTGGAGAACTGGAAGGCCATCTCGGCGAGCAGGGGCGCCATGAGCACGAGCGAGAGCGTGCCCACGATGCCGCCGATGGCGGAGAACCAGAGGCCGGCGCCGAGGGCGAGCTCCGCCTGCCCCTTGCGCGTCATGGCATAGGCCTCGTCCGTGTAGGCGGCGGACGCGGGCGTGCCGGGGATGCGCAGGAGGGCGCCGGGGATGTCGCCGGAGAAGATCGCCATGGCGGAGGCCGCGATGATCGTCGCGACCGCCGCGATCGGCGAGAGGTAGAAGGTCACGGGCACCAGCAGCGCCGTCGCCATGGTGGCGGACAGGCCCGGAAGGGAGCCGACGACGAGGCCGTAGATCGAGGCGAGCAGGATGGCGAGGAGCACGTCCGTCGCCAGGACCAGCCGGAAACCTTCGAGGAGCGCGGTCATGGCGTCACCAGGGTGCGGGTAGCAGGCCCGGCGGCAGGGCGACGCGCAGGAGCTTGGCGAAGACGAGATGGACGCCGACCGGAGCGGCGAGCGCGAGCGGGATCGCGAGGCGCAGCCGCGCCCCCAGCGTCAACGCGGTGGCGAGCACGATCAGCGCCGCCGTGATCAGGAAGCCGAGGCGGTCCGACGCGAGCACGTAGAAGAGGAGGAGCGCCGGCGGGACGAGGACGCGCAAGCCGCCGAGCGGCGCGGGACGCCCCCCGCCGCCCGCTGGGCCCGTCGCGGGCTGCGGGTCGGGTTCCTCGAACCGGCTGCCGATCCCGAGCGCCACGAGGAGGCCGCAGAGCACCAGCCCCACGCCCACCACCATGGGAAAGACGCTCGGGCCGACCTGCTGCCCGGGCACCGGCGGCAGCCGCGAGCCGCCATAGGCGGCGAGCGCCCCGACGGCGGCAAGGACGAGGCCGGTCGTTCGGTCGGACAGGCGCATGGGCCCTCCCGCAGGATCGTGGGGCCGCCCGCGCCGAGGCGCGGGCGGATGGGGCTCAGCTCGCCTTGGAGAGGCCCGCGGCCTTCATGGCCGTGCCCATGGCCTGGTCGCCCTGCTCCATGAAGCCGGCGAAGGCCTGGGGCTCGGCGAACTTCATG
>DASPJU010000648.1:0-5702 GCA_035628475.1 Salinarimonas sp.
GCTAAGCTAGGGAGATTTGGGGAGAGAGGCCGGAAAATCGGTCCGGATCATGACTGTGGACCCGAGCGAATGGTGCAGGAGATCGGCCATTCCGTGCACGAGCGCCGGCACGTCGACCGGCTCGGGATTGAGCTTCTGACGCCGTGCGAAGGCAAGCATGCGCTGGGTCAGCACGGCGCCGCGTTGCGCGCCCTGGACCGCGTTGTCGAGCAGGCGGGTGAGCTTCGGGTCGGGGGGCAGGCGCTTCTTGAGCAGGTCGAGGCTGCCCAGCACGGCCATGAGCAGGTTGTTGAAATCGTGCGCCACCCCGCCCGTGAGCTGGCCCAGGGCCTCCATCTTCTGCGCCTGCGAGAGCGCCTCCCGGGCTTGGTCGAGGGCCTCCTGGGCGCGCTTGCGCTCCGTGATGTCGCGCGTGACCTTCGCGAAGCCGATCACGCGGCCCGCCTCGTCGCGGATCGGGTCGATGACGACGCTCGCCCAGAACCGGCTGCCGTCCTTGCGCACCCGCCAGCCCTCGTCCTCGAACTTGCCCTCCCTCTCGGCCGTCTCCAGCGCCCGCCTGGGCACCTCGGCCCGCCGGTCCTCCTCGGTGTAGAAGCGGGAGAAGTGCTCGCCCACGATCTCCTGGGCCTCGTAGCCCTTGAAGCGGCGCGCGCCCGCGTTCCAGTTCGCGATGCGGCCCCCGGGGTCGAGCATGAAGATGGCGTAGTCGGTCACGCTCTGGACGAGCAGGCGGAAGCGCTCCTCGCTCGCGCGCAGGGCCTCGGCCTCCCGGCTCGCCAGCATGGCGAAGTGCCGGTCGAACATGGCCGCCACGAGGGCGAGCCCCAGGATCAGCAGGGTGGTGCCCGCGACCCACAGGGCGAGATGGGTCTGGCCGACGCTCGCCAGGCCGCGGCCCCCGTCGACCGGGGCATGGGGCGTGAAGGCCGCGCCCTGCATGGCGGCATAGTGCATCCCGGCGATCGCGAGCCCCATGGCGGCCGCGGCCGCGACCCGCTGCGCGAAGCCCGTGCGCCGGAAGGCGAGCCACAGGGCGATCGTGGACGCGCCGAGCGCGATGAGCACGGAGGCGGCGACCCAGGGGGCGGCATAGCGCAGGTCGGCGGGCAGCCGCATCGCCGCCATGCCCGTATAGTGCATCCCCACGATGCCCAGGCCCATGACGAGGCCGCTGAGGGCAAGGGAGCCGAGGCTCGACCCCCGCCGGTTGGCGACGAAGAAGCCGAAGGCCGTGACCGCGATCGGCAGCGCGAGCGACAGGAGGGTCAGGGGCAGGTCGTAGCCCACCTCGAGCCCGGGCAGGCTGAAGGCCAGCATGGCGACGAAGTGCATCGACCAGATGCCGCCGCCCATGGCGACCGCCGCCGTGCCGAGCCAGGCCGCATAGGCCCAGCCCGAGGCGGCCTGGATCCGGGTCGCGAGATCGAGGGCCGTATAGGAGGCGAGCGTCGCGATCAGGATCGAGAGGGCGACGAGCGTTCCGTCATGGGCGCCGGCATGCGTCATTCGTCGTGTCCAGGGGGCTTTGAAGGCAGGGCGCCGCCGAAGCCCAGCGACAGGGAAACCACGTCCAGCCAATGTCGGTTGCAGGCGTTCCGGGCGCCATGCCCGGACGGACCGCCAGGTCGCGCGGGTCAGCCCGCGGGCGCGGCGAGCAGGTCGGGGCGCTTGACCTCGACCTCCACGAACGCGATCGGGTGCTCGCTCCCGTTCATGACGTCGTGGCGGATCCCCGGCGGGCGGCGATAGGATTCGCCCGCCCGCAGGCGGACCTCGCTCACGCGCGTCCCGTCATGCACCCGCAGCACCGCGTCGGTGAGCATCACGACCACGTAGGGCCAGCCGTGCTCGTGCCAGCCGGTCGCGGCGCCGGGCGGGAAGTCCCATTGGGTGATCCTGACGGCCTCGTCGTCCTGGCGCAGGGTCGGGACGGCGGGGATGCTGCACTGGAAGGACATGGGCGGCAGGCTTCCTGGAGAAGGCCCGCCCGGGCCCGGAGGCCGGGCGGACTCGAGATCCGTGTCGTGTTCGCGACGTCCTCTAGCGCGCCAGGAACTCGGCGATGCGGGGGCCGGCGGGCGCCATGTGCAGCACGCCGTTGAGATGCCCGTTCGGCCCCGTGATCTGCATGGTCTCGACGGGCGTGCCGTTGCCCTTGATGGCGGCGGTGGTGCGCTCGACCCAGTCGGGCGGGAAGACGAGGTCCGTGGGCGAGTAGATGATCAGCGCGGGCGTCCTGATCTTGGCCGGATCCGCCGAGGCGAGCTGGTTGGCCCGGGCGAGGTAGAGGAAGTGGTTCGCGTCGGCGCCCGCGGCGCGGCCCGCGCCGGCCGCGTCGAGGGTGGACACGATCCTGAACCGGTTCTCCATCGCCTGCCCCGGATCCCGCCCCTCGGCGATGGGCGCGGACCCGAAGGTCTTCTCGGCCCAGTCCCAGCCGTTGGCGTGCAGGCTCACCACCTTGAGCGCCGCCGCGAGGCCCTGGAGGGGCGGCTCCCGGCCGTAATAGTCGCCGCCGTTCCATTTCGGGTCGAGGCGGATCGGCTGCTCCCAGACGTCGAGCCAGGCGGAGAGCATGGGATGGCCCCCCGCGGCCCCGATCACGGGGACGATGCGCTCCACCATGTCGGGATGGGCCACCGCCCATTCATAGGCCTGGAGCGCGCCCATGGAGGGCCCCACCACCGCCTTGAGCCTGCGCACCCCCAGGCTCTCCACGAGCGCCTTCTGGACGTCGACGATGTCGCGCATGCCCACCACCGGGAAGGTCATGCCGTAGGGCTTGCCGGTGTCCGGATCGATGGAGGCCGGGCCCGTGGTGACGACGTTGGGGGTGTTGGCGTTGAGGTTGACGAGGGTGTCCGACGAGATCACGTAGTACTTGTCGGTGTCGATCGCCTTGCCGGGCCCGATGATGGCGTCCCAGTAGCCCGGCGCCTTGTCGCCCGGCGCGTACTTGCCCGCCGCGTGGCTCGTCCCCGAGAAGAAGTGGGTGACGAGGATCACGTTCGACAGGTCGGCATTGGGCTTTCCGTAGGCCTCCCAGCCCACCCGCACGTTCTTGAGGGTCCGGCCGCCCGCGGTCCGGAGGCTCGGCAGCTCGAAGACCCGCTTCTCGACGATCATGTCGGCGCCCTGGGCCAGCGCCGGCCCGGCCCACGCTCCCAGCACGGCGACGAGCGCCGCCTTCCATCCCTTCATGACGTTCCCTCCCGGGGCCTCGCTCGGGCCCGCGGGAGCATGCAATCACACCGGCGCGCGCGTCGGAAGGCCCACCGGCACCCGTGCCGGATGCGCGAAGCTCCGGGATGTGGCTTTACGGTAACGGTTTGTTAACCTGTGCTAATGTAGCCTTAACCCCGATCGACACGTGCCTCAGCCGGCAGGCCTGATCACCCTCGCCGGCGAGCGACCCCAAGCGGGACGGCCCCGCCCGGTCGGTCCAAGACCACCGTGAGGAACGGACCAAGAGGGCCCCGGCGCCAGCGCGCCGGGGTCTCGTCGTTCCAGGCGCGCGATCGGCTGGCGCGAGCACCGTGCCGTTCTCCCCCACGGGCCTGACGACCCATGTCGGCCGGGGACGGCTCCGCGGGCCCCCGTCAGAACGGGTTCCAGGTCGGCTCGGCCGAGAACTTGAGGTAGCCCAGGTTGATGCCCAGCCGCGCGCCGACGCCGGAGCGGATCGGCACCACGATGACGTCGTCGGCCACCACCGCGGTCATGCCGAAGCCGCCGACCAGATAGGCCGAGCCGTCGATGCCCACGAAGCGGCGGTACAGGGCGTTGGTCGAGGGCATGTTGTAGACCAGCATCATGGTGCGGGCGCCCTCGCCGCCGAAGTCGAAGCCGATCGAGGGACCCTGCCAGAAGATGCGGCGCTGGCCCGCGTTGCGGGTGTGGAGGATGCCCTCGCCGTAGCGCAGGCCGCCCACGAAGGCGCCGGACGCCTCCTGGCCCAGGATGTAGCCGTTGGGCTGGCCCCAGCGCTTGACCGCCTCCTCCACCGTGAGCGCGAGGCCCCGGGAGACCGTGCCGAAGAAGCGGTGCCCGTTCTCGACGAGCTCGGCGGGGGAGAAGGTCCCCGGGTTGTCGGGGGCGGCCTGGGCCTGGACCGGGGCCGCGGCGAGGCCCAGGAGCAGGGTGAGGACGAGGGCTGTCAGGAGGCGTCGGGCGGGCATCGCGGTCTCCTCGGATGGACGGGGCGTCCGCCCGAAAGCGGTTCGTTAGCGCTTCCCGCCTATGAACCGGATCCGAACGGGGCCTTGGAGCGCCTCCGGGGAAACTGGACCGTGATCCGTAACATTCCGTTAACGACGTTGGCGGCGGGTCTCGCCCTGGGGCTGGGGCTCGGGGCGCCGGCCGCCCGCGCCGCTCCCCTGATCGGCGGCGCGGGCGAGATCGCGGCCGATCCCCTCACGGGGCTGGCGCTGGGCGGGTTCGATCCGGTGAGCTATTTCGTGCCGGGAGGCCCCCGGCCCGGCCGGCGCGAGCTGGACCACCTCTGGGGCGGGGCCGCCTGGCGCTTCGCGGGGGAGGCCAACCGCGAGGCCTTCCGCCGCGCGCCCGAGGCCTACGCGCCCCGGCTGGGCGGCCACGACCCCGAGGCCGCCGCCCGGGGCCTGCTCGTCGCGGCGGACCCGGGCGTCTTCGCGGTCCGGGACGGCCGGCTCTACCTCTTCCGCACCCCGGGCGCCCGCGAGCGCTTCCTGGCCGATCCGGCGTTGGCGGGCCTGGCGGAGGCGCGGTGGGGGAGCCTGCGGGGCGAGCTCGTCGCGGCGCCCTGAGCGCCTACTCCGCCGCCCGGCGGGGCCGGGCCGTCCCCAGCGGCGTGATCTTCAGCGCCGTGATGCGGTTGCGCGCCTTGCGCAGGACCTGGAAGCGGTAGCCGTGGAAGGTGAAGGCCTGGCCCGCGTCGGGAATCATGCGGGCCTCGTGGATGACGAGCCCCGCGATGGTGGTGGCCCATTCGTCGGGCAGGCGCCAGTCCATGGCGCGGTTGAGGTCGCGGATCGGCACCGAGCCGTCGACGTTCACCGCGCCGTCGGGCTGCGGGCGCACGCCCTGGACCGCCACGTCGTGCTCGTCGCGGATGTCGCCCACGATCTCCTCGAGGATGTCCTCGAGGGTCACGAGGCCCTGCACCTCGCCGTACTCGTCGACCACGAGGGCGAAATGGGTCTTGCGGTTGAGGAAGGCCTTGAGCTGGTCGCCGAGCGAGGTGGTGTCGGGGACGAACCAGGTCTCGAGCGCGATGGCCTCGATCTTCAGCTTGTTGGGATCGCCCCCCACGGCGTCGAGCGCGCGCAGCAGGTCCTTGGCGTGGAGCACGCCGACGATGTTCTCGTGCTTCTCGCGCCAGAGCGGCAGGCGGGTATAGGGCGAGGCCAGGACCTCGCGCACGATCTCCTCAGGCGAGAGGTCCGCGTTGATGGAGCGCATCTTGGTGCGGTGGACCATCACGTCGGCGACGGTGAGGTCGCGCAGGTCGAGGAGCCCGCCGAGCATGTCGCGCTCGGCCCGGGCCACGGCCCCCTCCTTGTGCAGGAGGTCGACCTGGCCGCGGATCTCCTCCGTCGCCGAGAGGATCGCCTGGTCGCGGCTGATGTTCACGCCGAACGGGCGCAGCATCATGCGCACGAGCTTCTCGATCGCGAGCGTCTGCGGCCCGAACAGGGCGACGACGAACGACACCGGCCGGG
>DASPJU010000649.1:0-6050 GCA_035628475.1 Salinarimonas sp.
CGGTGGATCTCGTCGATGAAGAGGACGTCGCGCTCCTCCAGGTTCGTGAGCTGCGCCGCGAGATCCCCGGCCTTGGCGATGACGGGCCCGGAGGTCGAGCGGAAGTTCACGCCGAGCTCGCGGGCGACGATCTGGGCGAGCGTGGTTTTGCCCAAGCCCGGCGGCCCGACGAACAGCACGTGGTCGAGGGCGTCGCCCCGCGTCTTGGCGGCGTCGATGAAGACCTGGAGATTGGCCCGTGCTGCGCGCTGGCCCGTGAAGTCGGACAGCGCCAGCGGCCGGATCGACGCCTCGACGTCGTCCTCGCGCTTCTCCGGGGTGACGAGGCGGTTGGCTTGCGGCATCGGTGGTTCCAGGTCGGGCGCGCCCGCGCGCGGCGGGCGTGAGGGGCTTTACCACAATATGGGGACGGGGTGCGTGTTTCGCTTTTGTTCAGGGCGAAATATCGCATCCGCGAGGGTCCGTCCCGAACGCCCGTCCGGAGGATCGCGCCCGGACGCCGCACGCGGCGATCGTCGCCGCAAAATTAACCCACGTTAGTACGGACGCGAATTCTGTGCTTCAGTCGTGTCGACGTCGGCTTCCGAAGGAACGAACCGGCTCCCCTGCGAATTGATCGAGGACTCACGGAGGGCGACATCATGCGCGTCATACCGACCCGCGTTCACGGCATGATCGATTACGCGACGGGGTTCCTGCTGATCGTCGCGCCCTACTTGTTCGGCTTCGCCAACGGAGGAATCGCCCAGTACCTGCCGATGCTCCTGGGCGCCGCCATCATCGGCATGAGCCTGTTCACCGACTACGAGCTGTCGCTCTCCCGGATGATCCCGCTGCCGATGCATCTGGGCGTCGACGTGGCGGGCGGCGCGTTGCTTGCGGTCTCGCCCTGGCTGTTCGGTTTCGCGGATCGGGTCTACTGGCCCCACCTGATCATCGGCCTCGCCGAGATCGGCGTCGGGCTGATGACGCGCTCGACGCCCGACACGGGCCACGTCACGACGGGCCGGATCTGAGCCGCATGGTCCGGCGCCCCATCAGGGCGACCGTTGGCGCGCGGGAGGGGCGAGGGCGTGAGCCGCGCGGCTCTCGAGCGCCAGCATGCACGCGAGGGTCGAGGCCGCCGCCGCGGCGAGCGAGAGCGGCAGGGATAGGGAGTTGCCGCCCGGCGGCACGAGGGCGGCGGCGAGCGGCCAGCCCACGGGCGAGATCCCGATCGGAAGGCCGAGGATCGCGAGCCCCCAACGCCGGAGGCCCGGCCGCTCCGGGGGCGGCGCCGCGGCGGCGAGGGCCATGAGCGCGCCGGGAAGAAGGCCGAGGGCCCAGGCCAGCGCGAGTTCGGCCACCCCGAAGGAGCCCCCGGCCAGCACGTCGCCGCGCGGGCGATAGCCCGACGCCCGGAGAGCCACGGCGGCGAGCGCGAGCGCCGCCGCGCCCGCCGCGGGAGCGACCGCCAGGACGACGAGAGCCGCCCGCAGCCGCCCCGCGATCACCGCGCCAGCTCGCGAAGCCCCAGCCGGATCAGGGTCTTGGCCTCGGCCTCCTCGCCCGCGCTCCTCATCGCGGCCGCCACTGCCGCGGAGGCCTGGATCTGCGGATAGCCGAGATTCACCAGCGCCGAGACCGCGTCCGCCACGGGCTGGGGCGCCGAGCGGTCCGCCACCGCGTCGGTGAGGCGGATCAGCGCCGGGTCGACGCCTGCGAAGGCGGGCGCCTTGTCCTTCAATTCGGCGCAGATGCGGGCGGCGAGCTTCG
Source organism: Salinarimonas sp. (assembly GCA_035628475.1). Taxonomy (GTDB): domain Bacteria; phylum Pseudomonadota; class Alphaproteobacteria; order Rhizobiales; family Beijerinckiaceae; genus Salinarimonas_A. The sequence goes on from DASPJU010000649.1 coordinate 1,756, forward strand.
GTCCGACGCCGGGGCCGCGCGCGATGGAGCCCTTGTCGCCCGTCGCGATGGCGCTGGCGAGCGCCCCCGGCTCCAGCACCGAGAGGATGCCCAGCGCCACCTTGGAGCCCACGCCCTGCACGCCCTGCAGCATGCGAAACCACTCCCGCTCCGCGTCGGTGCGGAAGCCGTAGAGGCGGATCATGTCCTCCCGGACATGGGTGTCGATGGAGAGCGTCGCGGCCTCGCCGACGGGGGGCAGCTTCTGGAGCGTGCGGGCCGAGCAATGGACGACATAGCCGACGCCGTTCACGTCGAGGATGACGTGGTCCTCCGAGAAGGAGTCCACGACGCCTTTGAGCTTACCGATCATGGGATTGGATCACCTGGAGTCAGCCCCCGATATGGGAATTCAGGCCCGGGTCAGGGATGCGCCAGAACCGCGCGCCCGAGGGAGCGCGCCTTGCGGTGATGGGCATGCGCGATGGCGATGGCGAGCGCGTCGGCGGCGTCGGCCGTCTTGGCCTCGGATCTCGGCAGGAGGATGCGCACCATGGCCTGGACCTGCTCCTTCTCGGCGTGCCCCACGCCCACCACGGTCTTCTTGACCTGGTTGGCGCCGTATTCCGCGACCGGCAGGCCGGCCAGCGCCGGCACGAGGAGCGAGACCGCGCGGGCGTGGCCGAGCTTCAGGGTCGCCTGCGCGTCCTTGTTGACGAAGGTCTCCTCCACCGCCACCTCGTCGGGCTCCCATTCCTCGACCACGCGGCCGACCGCCTCGAAGAGCTGCTTGAGGCGCAGCGCCAGGTCGAGGTCGCCGTCCGACTGCACCACGCCGCAGCCCAGATAGCCGAGCTTGGTGCCCTCCAGCGTGATCATCCCCCAGCCCGTCTTGCGCAGGCCGGGATCGAGGCCGAGGATTCGGATGCGGTTCACGCGCGGGGCCGGGATTCGAGGGCGGAGGGCCGAGTGGTCGCGCGCGGGGGCCGCGATGTCAATCGGGCGTCGCCCTCCCCTCTCCCGGATGGGAGAGGGATGCACGCAGTGCCAGGGGGTGAGGGAGCACGCCGGGAGGGTGGCTCGACGCGTCCGCTGCAGCCGCTGGGCCTGTCCTGCGAAGGGCCCAGGATGAGGCCAGGAACCCAGACCTACGGCCGTCGCCCGGACCACGGGATTCAAGCCCGGGCATGACCAGCCGAGAGGGTGGAAGACAGCTGGCCTGAGCGCGCCGCCCTCGCCCCCGGCCCCTCTCCCCACGGGAGAGGGGGGCGCCTCAAGCGCCCAGCTTCGCCGCCAGCGCCTCGGACACCTCGAAGTTGCCGTAGACGTTCTGGATGTCGTCGTGATCCTCGAGGTTCTCCATGAGCCGCATGAGCTTCTCGCCCGCCTCGTCGTCGACGGTGACGGGGGTCTGGGCCCGCCAGATCAGCGCGGTCTTGCGGGCGTCGCCGAAGCGCGCCTCCAGGGCCTTGGCGACCTCGCCGAGGCTGTCGGCCGCGCAATAGACCTCGTGCCCGTCCTCGTCCGAGACCACGTCGTCGGCGCCCGCCTCGATGGCGGCCTCCAGCATCGCGTCGGCGGAGGCCTTGGCGACGTCGTAGGAGACGAGGCCGACCCGGTCGAACATGAAGGACACCGCGCCCGTCTCGGCGAGATTGCCGCCGGCCTTGGTGAAGAGGGAGCGGACGTCGGAGGCCGTGCGGTTGCGGTTGTCCGTCATGGCCTCGACGATGAGCGCCGCGCCCCCGGGGCCGTAGCCCTCGTAGCGGATCTCGTCGTAGGTCTCCGCGTCGCCGCCCTGGCTCTTCTTGATCGCCCGCTCGATATTGTCCTTGGGCATGTTCTCGGCGCGCGCGGCGAGGATCGCGGCGCGCAGGCGCGGGTTCATGGTGGGATCGGGCAGGCCCATCTTGGCCGAGACCGTGATCTCGCGGGCGAGCTTGGAGAACAGCTTGGAGCGCTGCGCGTCCACGCGCCCCTTGCGGTGCATGATGTTCTTGAACTGGGAATGTCCGGCCATGGCTCGTCCGTGGGCGCCCGCGCGGGGTCGTCTGGGGTGCGGTGTGACGCAGGGCTTATAGGGCGGGTCCGGCGGTTTGTCATTCAGGGGCGAGCGCCTTCCGCTTCCCGCATGGCGGGGAGAGGTGAACGCCCCTCACTCCCACCAATCCGGCCCGGCCTCCGGCAGGTGCGGCCCGATCCGCACCGGCGCGATCCGGGCGGCCAGGCCCCGCGCGTCCGTCTCCACCGCGATCCCGCACAGGGTGCCCTCGCCGCTCGCGGATTCGAGGCGCGCGCCCGGCGTCTTCTGCAGGAAGCGACGCACGGGCTCGTCCTTCTGCATGCCCAGCACCGAGTCGTAGTCGCCGCACATGCCGGCGTCGGACAGGTAAGCGGTGCCGCCGGCGAGGATGCGGGCATCGGCGGTGGGCACATGGGTGTGGGTGCCCACGACGAGGCTCGCGCGGCCGTCGAGGTGGAGGCCCATGGCCTGCTTCTCGCTCGTCGCCTCCGCGTGCACGTCGACGATCACGGCGTCGGCGACCTGGCCGAGCGGGCAGGCCTCGATCTCGCGGTCGGCCGCCGCGAAGGGGTCGTCGAGGGCGTCCATGAAGATCCGGCCCATCACGTTGACCACCAGCACCCGGGCGCCGCCGCGCGCCTCCACCAGCATGGCGCCGCGCCCGGGCGTGCCGGCGGGATAGTTGGCGGGGCGGATCAGCCGGGTCTGGCGGGCGATGAAGACGAGCGCCTCGCGCTGGTCGAAGGCGTGGTTGCCCAGCGTCACGGCGTCGGCGCCCGCGGCCAGCAGCTCGTCGCAGATCGCCTCGGTGATGCCGAAGCCTCCCGCCGCGTTCTCGCCGTTCACCACCACGCAGTCCAGACGCCAGCGCTCGCGAAGCGCGGGCAGCCGCTCCGTCACCGCCTGCCGCCCGGGGCGGCCCACCACGTCGCCGAGGAAGAGAAGTCGCATGTCACGCCGTCCGGATCGTGGGTCTCGTGGTCGCCACGGGGTCGCGGCGATGGTCGCGGGTCCCAGGGAGCCCGCCCGCGAACTCCTCTAGCATGTCACGCGGTCCGGATGGTCTCGCTCTCGGTCGCCACCACGTCGAGGCGGCGGTCGTGGGGCTCGAGGGGCACGCCCGCGATCTCCTGGACGCCGAAAGCCACCCCGATGGCGAGCACGGGACGGAGGCGCGCGAGCTCGGCGATGGAGCGGTCGAAATGGCCCTTGCCGTAGCCGAGCCGCCCGCCGCGGCGGTCGAAGGCGGCGAGCGGCACGAGGAGCGCGTCGGGAAAGCATTCGGGCGCGTCGGGCCCGGGCTCGCGCACGCCGAAGCCGCCCCGGATCAGGAGGTCGCCCGGCGCCCACAGGCGCCAGCTCAGGTGGGGATGGCGCACCTGCGACAGGGCCACTGACTGCCCCCGGGACGCCAGCGCCTCCATCAGGGGCCGGACGTCCACCTCGGAGCGCATGGGCCAATAGGCCCCGACGATGTGGGAGGCGGCGAGCTCGGGCAGGGCGAGCACCCGCTCCATGATGCGGGTGGAGGCCTCGGCGCGGGAGGCGGGGTCGAGGGCGTCACGGCGGGCGAAGGCCTCGCGCCGGAGGGCGTCCTTGATCTCGGCCGGGTGGGGATCGGTCATGCGATGGAGTGCGGAGCCGCGATAGCCGTCGGAGATACGATCCCGGGAACCTACAACGTAGGTGGGCGCCGTGTGTCCCGGTCCACGGACCGGGTCAGGGACAGCTCCCGTTGGGATCGATAAGGCCCCGGGGAATTTGAACTCCTAACGCGCCCCGCAGCCCCGCAGGACCTAAGATAGGGATGCGGGGACGATTTTGGAAGGCCTCATCTGGGTCATTCGGGGACGGAGCGCGGCGGGGCGCCCGCGACGGCGCGAGGGCGGATTGACGCCGCCCTCGCGCCGGTTAAGCCTCGTGCCATGATCCCGAACCGCCCCTTCGGCGCGCGCGTGATGCGGCTCGTCGACGACCTCGCCCGCCACACGGACGGCCCCGGCCTCACCCGGCTCTACCTGTCCCCCGCCCACCGCCGCACCGTCGAGGCGGTGCGCGCCCTCATGGAGGAGGCAGGGCTCGCGGCGCACGTGGACGCGGTGGGCAACGCGGTGGGGCGCTTCGGCCCCGCGCGGGGCCCGGTCCTCCTGATCGGCTCGCATGTCGACAGCGTGGTGGACGCGGGCCGCTTTGACGGGCCGCTCGGGGTCGTGGCGGGGCTCGTCGCGATCGAGGCCCTGGCGCGCGAGGGCGCGGACCTGCCCTTCGCGATCGAGCTCCTCGCCTTCGGCGA